>CBDUBK010000020.1:0-11412 GCA_965365375.1 uncultured bacterium
CAAAGTGGATTGATATCAAACGCTGGGTTGAAGTAACAGGTAACCTTTTAATGTAACACTGTGAGTATTCAACACATGCAACTGGCCGGCTACATGATCCAGGAAAGGATCGGAATGGGTGGGATGGGCGAAGTTTACAAGGCTTTCCACCCGGGCCTGAATCGTGTAGCCGCCATTAAAATCCTCCACCAGAAGGAAATGGCCGAACGTTTCAGGAATGAAGCATACATCCAGTCCTCTGTCAGCCATCCCCATATTGCCAAACTTTATGAATACCTGCAGCACGGCGATACACCCTGCATCATCATGGAATATGTTGAAGGTTTTCCGCTGGATGATTATATCGCAAGGAAAGGAAGGCTGGGAAATGAAGAAACAGAAAGGATCATCAGCCAGGTTGCATCAGCACTGGCCTATCTCCACCAGAAAGATATCCTGCACCGTGACATCAAACCACAGAATTTCAAAATTGACAGGGACGGCAATGTGAAGATGCTGGATTTCGGAATCTCGAAAAACAAGTACACACCCAAACTCACGCAGCTGGGATTTGTAGTGGGTACCACAGAATACATGGCTCCCGAACAATTTCAGCAGCAGGTAGAAAAAAAATCAGATATCTGGAGCCTTGGTGTAATGACCTATGAAATGCTAACAGGTCATATGCCTTTCGATTCCAATAATGTGTTTTCACTGCGCGCCAAGATTGTGAAGGCCAGTTTTACAGACCCGAGAATACTGGTCCCGCAGATTTCAGATAAGCTGGCTATGATCGTTGACCGATCCTTGAAGATCAACCCCGCCAGCCGTCTTTCAGCCAGGGAAATAGAAGAAATATTGAATGGCAAAAATGCTTCCGGGCAAACAACCATTCCATGGAAAGAGCGGATCAGGATGCCGCAAAAAAATTGGATCCTCTTTGCCGCTGTCCTGGCAGCCTCTGTGTTACTGTTGTTTTTGATCCCGGGTCTCAGTTCAAATGATTCAGGCGGTCCGGCAGAACCTTTTGACAGGAAAGTGGATTCAGTAAAGGTTGCAAAGGGAGAACAAATCAGGATGCAGATCAATGTACCGGGTATACCCGGGGCTACCATTGAATTGCCTGATGGTTCGGTGCACCCGATCCCTTACACAATTTCGGGTACAGATGGCCAGCGGATCGATTTCATTTTGAGGGCTGATGGTTACCATGAATTTGTTCAGAAGGATTTTGTTTTCAATAACCGGCGCTCCTCATATGCCGTAAATCTTAAAAAGAAAAATAATTAATCATGTGGAACTCCTTTTTTAAAAAGAACAGGAAAACGGCCGGTAAACCCGTACCACAGGAGTTTGATTCAGGCAGTGTGCGTTCAGTGATTGTATCTGACCTGGGAAACATCCGTACCAATAATGAAGATGTAGGATTGTTCTTCCGCATCGCGGATGATGCCATCAGTGCTGAAAAAGGCTGCCTCCTCATTGTGGCAGATGGCATGGGCGGGCACCAGGCAGGTGAAGTGGCCAGCCAGATGGCTGCGCAGATCATCAGCCATGAATATTATAAACAGAACGGTTCCATCGAAAAAAGCCTGGAGAAAGCTTTTGAAACTGCGAACAAAGAAATTTTTGAACTCGCCTCGAAAAGCAGATCTCACAAAGGCATGGGCACTACCTGCACTGCGGTTGTGATTTTTGATAAAGCGATCTATTACGCGCATGCAGGTGACAGCCGCGCTTATATTCTTCAGCAGGATGGAATCAGCCAGATCACACAGGATCATACTTATGTAAATGAACTGGTGAAACGCGGGGAGATCACAGCTGAAGCAGCGGCCACCCACCCCGAAAGAAATATTCTCACCAATGCAATGGGTACCAAGCCAACCATTAAAGTGGACACAGGCAGGTATGAAAAAAATTTTGAAGAATCCGACCGTTTGCTGTTATGTTCTGATGGTTTGTACGATTATATAAAAGACAGTGAGATGGGCGATATGCTTTCCCGCGGAACACTGAGGGATATCGCCAATGAAATGGTGGCCCTGGCGAAAAAAAGAGGAGGGCATGACAACATTACTGTTGTTCTCGCGGAAAGAATCCATGCAGCAAAAGAAGCTGTGACCAAAGAAACAAGGGACTTTGATATTCCCGCAACAAAAGAATACGACTTATCATGATCGGTAAAAAAATACAGAATTACGAGATCAGGGCTCACCTTGGTGAGGGAGGGATGGGTACCGTGTACAGGGCCACCGATAATGTGCTGGGACGTGAAGTAGCACTCAAGATGCTTCATGCACCCCTGCTGCAGCAGTCGCAGTTCCTTGACCGTTTCAAAAAAGAAGCCAGGCTGCTTGCGCAATTATTACATCCCAATATCGCCGTGATCTATAACCTGATTGAGCAGGACAGCAACCAGTACATGGTAATGGAATACGTGGAAGGAAAGAACCTTGATTCCATGCTGCGCGAACAGAGAACCCTCAGTTATAAATGGGTTGTGCCGGTTTTCCTCCAGGCGCTGGAAGGATTGAGGCATGCGCATAAAAAAGGAATATATCACCGCGACATCAAACCATCCAATCTCATTCTGACTCCAGACGGAACGGTGAAGCTGATGGATTTCGGCATCGCGATGATGGCGGGAGAAAAAAGAATGACACAGGTGAACCGCGTAGTTGGAACCATCGAATATATGGCACCCGAACTGATCGAAGGAAAAGATCCATCCATTGCTTCGGATATCTATGCCACCGGTATCACCATGTATGAATTGCTGACCGGCAAACTTCCATTCGAAGGCAATACGGATTTTAACCTGATGCAGGATATCCTCAGGAAAAAACCTGTAGCGCTGGATAAAATGAATGCATCGGTTCCTAAGGCTTTGAATAATATCGTGATGAAGGCCCTTGAAAAAAAGCCTGAAAACCGTTTCGCCGATGCCAAAGAATTTTCACAGGCTTTGCTGAACGCATTTCCTGATCTGAAATATGCGGATCTCTCCATCAGTCATCAACCTGCCCCCACAAAGCTGGTGCAGGTTCCTATATCCGGGAATACAATCGCTAAACCAACTGTAGTTCTGGGAGAAAAAACTACCCGCCCCCTACCGGTTTATCTCCGCACCATCACCAGCGTCAAACAAAAAATCTTACAAAAAGAAAACAGGGTTTATCTCATCGCAGCCTCCGTTGTACTGCTGCTTTCCATAGCCATTTTCGTGATCGCCGGCTTGAACCAGGATCAACCTGAATTGCTCGGGTTGAATGATCAGAAAACAGATAGTGCCCAGGTAAGGAAACCGGAAGTTAAAAAGCAGGACCGTACTGATATACAGGGCGGCTATACAGATGAAGGAGGTTTGCAGCCGGTACAACCTGTGAGAAAGGAAGTGGGAGGAGAAGAAGGGCAGAAAGAGAAAGAGAAAGAGAAAGAGAAAGAGGAGCCGGTGAAAAAGGACGCGGGTAAGGAAGTGAAGAAGGAGCCGGTGAAGAAGGTGGAGGAGAAACAGAAAGAGAATGAGAAAGAGAAACAGAAAGAGGAAGAGGGGGGGAAAGGGGGAGTGAAGAAAGAGGATCCGCCACCACCGCCACCGGAGGAAAAAAAAGAAGAGAAAAAACGGGAACCCAAAATCATTCGCATTGCCGGCGCACCTGAAGTACCGCTCTATCTCCGTGAACCGCTGAATGCAAATGCGAGTGAAGGCCAGGTGATCTATTTCAATGTGATATCCCCCGTTCGGTACAATGGTGATGTGATCATCGAAAGAGGAGCCACCGCCACGGGCCGTGTAAAGAATGTAGGCAATAAAAAGATCAGCATCGTTATCACGAAAGTTACTGCTGCCAATGGCGAGATGCTCCCATTGCAGGAAGTGGAACTCAGTGGAAGGATCAATGATATGATCAGCAACAGGAGTTATTCCGTTCCCTTAAAAAGAGGCATTACCATTCAACTATAATAATCAAACATCAAAACATCAAACATGAAACAGACATCCATCATTTTATTTTTCCTGCTGGCCGCTACAATAACGCAGGCGCAGGTAAGACAACGCTCCAACACCAAAGGATTTAATGCAGCAGCAAGCGTGCATAGCCTTGGCTGGTCTTCAGAATATTTCCAGTACCTGGATGAGAATGCGGGTAATGGAATCGGGGGAGGATTGAGATTTGGTTTCGGGGTAACACAGCTGATTGAACCCTATGTAGGATTTGATTTCACCTCCATGAATGTTTCTAACGTGGATGCCCAGGGTTTTAAAATGTCGCATATTGATTTTGGCGTGAGGTTCAATCTTGGTGGCACCATTTCCCCCTTCAGGCCATTTGTTGAAGGCGGTTACAGTGCCCGCAAAGGAAAAATTACCCAGGTGGTGAATGGTATGAGTTATGTGGATGCCGAATTTTCCGGTGGTACCCCTCATGTTGGAGGCGGTGTAAATTATTTCGCCAGCAGGGCCATTTCCATTTTCGCAAGGGGATTATTTACAGTGGGTAAAAAATCAAACCTTTCCATTGACGGAAGCTCCCAGACAGAAAAAGCTGATGTGACCACTTTCAGGATCGGACTTGGTGTGAATGTGAACCTGAGTGAGCTCATCTCCAACCAGTAATATTTCATCAAACAACAACTATATGAAAAGGTTCTTCTTCTCCTGTTTTTTGATCATGATGGTTCTTTGCGCCGGGGCACAATTGTCCTATGGTGTAAAGGCCGGCTTAACGGCCTCAAAAGAAACTTTCACTTCGGGCAATTATGAAACCACGCCAAGAATTGGTTTTCATGCAGGCCTTGCGGCACGCTATGCATTCCTTGAAGCCCTTGCATTGCAGGCTGAACTTCTTTATTCGCTTGAGGGTTCCAGGGAAGAAGGCACAAATGGAACAAAAGGCCAGATCAACCGCAGTTTTGTGCATCTCCCGGTGGCAGTACAATACCTGCTCATCAAAAAACTACAGGCTGAAGCAGGGCTTCAATTCGGCTACATGGTGAAAGCTGAGGAAAAATATGGTGCAACTTCTTACCATGACATCAGTGAATATTATAAAAAAACAGACTTAAGATGGCTGATAGGACTTGCTTATGCGCTCAACCGTAATATGGTGCTCAATGCCAGGTTTACAAGGAGCTTTTCACCAATCATTGATGCTCCTGTTGGTGGCGGTGACCTGAAGCCTATGGCACTCTACCTTGGATTTTTATACTTATTAAAATAGGTGCCGTTTTATGTTTGGTTGGATCCTGCAGCGATGCGGGATCCTTCATTTTTTTCTCTTTGGTTAAATTTAACAGGGGCCGGCAAAACTTCGGCGCATTTTTTTCATCAGAGTGTTTGATGTGAAAAAAACATTAAAACGATTCATATGAAAAAACTTTTTACGCCACTGTTATTTGCCATGATGCTGCCGGTTACTTTTTCCTGCAGCGCCCTGAAGAATTATTCACTTACTGAAGCGGACGCTACCGCAGCCCTGCGCCAGATGCTGGAGATGGGTGCGAGAGAAAGCATTACCGGTTCTTTCAGCAAGGATGCGATCATGACCACGCTTTTTCCTGAATCCCTTCGTAAAACGCTCAATACCCTCCAACAGCTGGGGCTGACCAACGAGATTGACAGGTTCACAACAACATTGAGTACTGCTGCGGAAAAAACAGCTACCAATTCCATCCCGGTTTTTGTGAGCGGGATCAACCGTATGAATTTTAATGATGCCATGCGTATCGTGAAAAATGGTGGTACAGCCGGTACGGATTTCCTGCGTGCCAATATTGGTACGGAACTCCGCAACTCCGTTAAACCAGCAATGCAATCTGCACTGGAGGAATACAAGCTCAATGAGCAGTGGGAAAAAATCACCAAGCCCGTTCAGAATGTTTTGGGTAATAAACTCAATATTGACCTGGCCAACCTGATGGCAGGCCTGGTAACAGAAAAAATGTTCCAGCAGATGGAAGAAAAAGAAAGGCAGATCCGCACAAACGCATCTGCCAGGTCTACTGCTTTGCTGCAGAAAGTTTTCAGCAGGAACTGGAATTAAGATTTCAATTATATCAAAATGTTAAAGGGCTGACGCGATAGCGTCAGCCCTTTTTTTATAATGATTTCATTAAAAAAAATGGTTCTAATAATTTTCATTTTTCTTTTTTTCTTACAAATCCAAAATCCATCAATCCTGGTTCAGACTATATAAAAAGTTAAGGAAAACTCTACCTCTTTCCTTTAACAATCATTCACCATTTATGGCATAGTATCGGCATTAGAGAAGTATTAGTTCACCTAAATAATATCGTTATGAAAAATGTATTACTCAATTTAAGCAGTATGAAAAAAATGATCCCTATGGTTATGATCGCTGCCTTATTCCTGGTGGCATGTAACTCAAACACAAGAACAAGAACTGAAGCAGCAATGGCTGTTGATACTACCGGCCTGGCCGAATTCCAGGCACTCAAACAACAACAGGCATTCATGAACCAGATGGCTGCCTACCAGATGGCCCAGGGCAATGCAACTGCTAACAGCAGTAATACAGCCCGCAGAACATCTGTAAGCCGTTCTACAGGTTCCAGCAACAGGACCGTATATAATTCCGAGTCTTCCAGCGCGGCTAAAGCCACACAGAAGAAAGGATGGAGCAAGGCCGCTAAAGGTGCCGTAATTGGTGGTGTTGCTGGTGGTGTTGCCGGTGCAGTGATCCACAAACGTAACCGTGCCGTTGGTGGTGTGGTTGGTGCCGTGATTGGTGCAGGTGGTGGTTACGCGATCGGACGTGGTATGGATAAGAGAGACGGCAGGTATTAATTAAAGTTCAAAGTTGAAAGTTCAAAGTCGGGTCGTTTAGGGGATGGGGTGTCCGAGAATTGAAGTCGGTAGTCGGTAGTCAGCGACGGTTGGTGTAAGGTTCACCATTCACCATTCACCATTCACGTCTCACGATTCACGAAAAAAAAATATCAACAGGGTCCGCATGGGCCCTGTTTTTTTGGGTTATAAGAAAAAATTAAAAATGAGCAGTGGTTCAGGTTTGCTCCTTAATCGTTTTACATTACGCCCGATTCTGAATCATGAACCCGCTGCTTTTAATTTTATCATTATTCGTGACACTTCATGCTTTCGCCGGACCGCGGAAGGATACTGCAGCGCTGTTAGGTATCAATGGTTTTGAAGCACCGGAGGATTCTTTATCCACCATCATTCCGTTTACAAGGGCGGGCAACCTCATTGTGCTTCGTGCAAGAGTGGATAGTATTGAGGGCAATTTTATCCTGGATACAGGCGCCCCGCACCTGGTACTCAACATCACCTACTTCCGTGACTACCCTGCAACAGAACACCACGATGAAAAGCAGACCAGCATCAACGGATCTTCGCCTGTTGTGATCAAAACCACGGTAGACCAGCTTTCCTTTGGGGGAATGGAATATTATAAGGCAGAAGCTGACCTGGTGAACCTGGCCCACCTGGAAAACAGCAAGGGGATCAGGATCATAGGCCTCCTGGGTATGGAATTATTCCGGAAGTGTGAGCTGATCATAGATTACAGTCAGAATCTCATTTATCTTCATCGCATCGGCAAAAAAGAAGGCAGCAAATACAAACATGCCATGCTCAGCGATACATCAAAATACCGGACCGTTCCTTTCGATAATACTGATAACAGGATCATTACCACTACTTACATGGCTGGTAAAAAACTGAAGCTGGTGATTGACTGTGCAGCGGAATCCAATATTCTTGACAGCCGGCTGCCGGATAAGATATTTGAGAATGTAACCATATCGCGTCGCGTGATGCTTACCGGTTCAAATAACAGGAAGGTGGAAGCTTTATATGGTTCCATGCGTGATATGAGTATCGGCAACCAGAGTTTCGCCAGCCTTCCCGTGCTCATCACCAACCTCGAAGGCACCTGTTTTTCCTATGCCGGTTGCGTGGATGGGGTCCTGGGCTTCGATTTCCTCTCGCTCAATAAAATAGGTTTTAATTTTGTAACACGTAAAATGTACATATGGAAATGAAGAAGACCATAAAAGCCTGGCTGCTGCGGCTGGCATGTATGCTGGTCTTCTCTGTTATGACCTTCCATGGTCATGCACAGGAAAAGCTTTATACCATCAAGGATGGTAAAATGTATATCCAGCTGAGTAAAAAAATTGGAGAGGCGGAACTTGACAGCTTCATTGCAAATTTTGAACTCGCTGACCTCGACCTGAAAAGGTTTTTAAAGACCGGTATCACGGATTCTCTCGTCAAGCTGGGATGGAGGATCAATGTGAACAATGAGACCGGCATTGTGATCAGTAAATCCCTGCTCGCTATTGACAATATCATCAACCCGGGACAGAAAATCATTTTTTCCGGCGACCATCCTGATTTCTCCCAGGTCTTTCCGGCAGTGAGCCATGAGGTTATATTCGGCAACAACCGATTCAGGAATAAATATCCTTTCCTCCAGAAAGATTCCGTTGTCCGTTTCTTCCTTAAAGGAAATGAACGCGCGGGCAAAGTGATGCTTGCCGGCAGTTTTAATAAATGGTCGCCCGATGCACTCGCGATGACACGTACTGACAGTGGATGGATCGCCGATGTGGTGCTGCATCCGGGTAAGTACTGGTATAAATTTATTGCCGATGGCAACTGGATGACCGACCGTGACAACCAGCTCATGGAAAATGACGGCAGGGGCAACCAGAATTCTGTTTTCTTTTTTACAAATACCGTATTCAGGCTCGAAGGTTTCACCAATGCCAGGCAGGTTTACCTGGCAGGCAGTTTCAATAACTGGAAGCCAAAGGAACTTGCAATGAAGAAAACAGCAACAGGATGGGAGTTGCCATTATACCTCGCAGATGGTACACATCCCTACAAATTTGTAGTGGACGGGAAATGGTATGCTGATGAAAAAAACCCGGATCAACTTCCCGATGGTAATGGTTCTTTTAATTCAGTGGTCAGCATAGGAGATCCTTATGTTTTCAGGTTGAAGGGATATGAAAATGCCAATCAGGTATACCTGGTAGGATCATTCAACAACTGGAGGGATTTTGAATTGCCCATGCAAAAAACACCAACAGGATGGAAACTTCCATATGTGCTGGGTCCGGGTAATCATGAATATAAATTCAAGGTGGACAAAACCTGGATCAGTGATCCTGAAAATCCGGTAAAGGTGAGGGATAATAATTCCTACCTCGTGATCTCGCCTAATTATACATTCCGGTTGAAAGGTTATGAAGGCGCGAAAAAAGTATATCTCTCCGGTGATTTTAATGGATGGAGTCCTGATGGCCTGGCCATGGTTAAAGACGGTGATGAATGGGTGTTCAGTCTTTATGTAAACCCGGGTAAGGTGCGGTATAAATTTGTAGTAGATGGAAAATGGATCCTTGATCCTTCCAATAAATTATGGGAGCAAAATGAACACGGTACAGGAAATTCAGTTGTTTGGATCGAGAAATGATCAGAACAATTGCAAACCGAAATGACCGATCAGGGTAAATAGCAGGCATCGTGTGATCACACCAATGCAACACCAGGTAATGAGTTTACGGAGAGAGGCATTCAATCCCACACCCACACCAATGCTTGCCGGCGCACCCACCGTCATAGTTCCAAAAAAGCCCAGCCCGATGATTCCGTATTTTTCCCAGATCCTGTGACCAAGTCCTGGTTTTTCTGTTTTCTCTTTCTGTTTCTGTTTCTTTTTCCTTGCAAATAATTTGCGGATCCTGTCGCCAAGGAAGGCTGCTACAAATACACCTGCCAGCCCGCCGGCCACTGTTGCTGCGAATATGGTATAGGGAGAAAGCCCGAATGCAAAGCCTGCGGGGATTGCCGCGTATATTTCAAAACTTGCCAAACCGGCAACTGTAAGCACTTTCCCGATCATAATAAACTAAGGGCAACAAAAATAAGCGAAGCACACCCGGGAGAATGTTATTCTTTCCTCAATTCGCTTCAAGCGCCTGAAAGTTTTAAATTTGAACAATACACCAGGATGAACCGGATTGACCGCTTGTTTGGCATACTCACCCTCCTTCAGTCGAGGAAATATGTGACGGCCGAAAAAATCGCAGAAAAATATAACATCAGCATCCGCACGGTTTACCGGGATGTAAAAGCTTTGTGTGAGCAGGGTATCCCTGTAAGTTTTGAAGCCAACCGTGGTTATTTCATCGTGCAGGGTTATTTTCTTCCCCCGGTTTCTTTCAGTACGGAAGAAGCCAATGCGCTTTTACTGATGGAATCTCTTGTGGCGGGTTTTGCAGACCGTTCAATCGGTAAACATTATGCTTCCGCGCTCAACAAGATCAAATCTGTGATGCGTTCAACAGAAAAAGAAAAGCTGGAAAATCTCGACAGCCAGATCAAATTCCAGATCCCTGAATGTTTCCATAAGAATTATGAATACCTCGCAGGTCTTCAACTGGCTATTTCAGCGCAGCAGCAACTCGAACTGGAATACCAGAACAACCGCAATGAAGTAAGCAAAAGGTTTGTTGAACCCATAGGTCTGATCTTTTATGCTTTCAACTGGCATATGATCGGCTGGTGCCTCATGCGCAATGACTACCGCGATTTTAAAGTCACCAATATTTTAAGACTGCATAATACTGGAAGGCCTTTCAGCAAAAAGGATCATATAGCACTGAACGATTACATGGAACAGCTGCCGGTAAATTATTGATATGAAAGATCCTTTCCTTCAGTTGCAGTCAGTGGTAGATGCCCTTCACCCTCTCACCCCGCAGGAATGGGAAGCTTTTCAGGCTGTGTGGAAACCATTTGAGCTCAAACGAAGGGAGATGATCACTGTGGCAGGGTCAAAAGAAAAATACCTGTATTTTATTCTCGATGGTGTTCAGCGGATCTATTTTTTGGATGAACAGGACCGGGAAGCTACGCTGGTCTTTACTTATGCGCCTTCTTTCGGTGGTGTGCTGGATGCGTTCTTATTAC
Source organism: uncultured bacterium (assembly GCA_965365375.1). Lineage (GTDB taxonomy): Bacteria > Bacteroidota > Bacteroidia > Chitinophagales > Chitinophagaceae > Flavisolibacter. The sequence goes on from CBDUBK010000020.1 coordinate 10,949, forward strand.
AAAGTCCTTCGCGTTATTATTATGAAACCATAACGGCTTCCAGCTTCCTCAGAGCATCATCGGAACAAATAGAAGAACTGATGGCTTCATGGCCGGCTGTTTCTACCATGATCAGGAAAGGACTGACACTTGCTTTTGCAGGATTGCTCGAGCGGCAGGCTGAGCTGCAGTGTTTTTCCTCAGAAGAAAAATTCCGCAAGCTGCTTAAAAGAAGCCCGCATATTTTAAATATTGTCCCGCAGAAATACCTCGCTGATTATCTGGGGATTGATCCCACCAATTTCAGTAAGCTGGTGAATAAGATCAGGATATAAATATATTCCAGGCTGCATTTACAGCTACATATTTTGCAGGTATAAGTACCTCTGAACAATTCTGAAAGTTTTTCAATTCTTTTTTAGCCGTTGAGGCGGGAAGGACGGTAAGTAAAGTCTTTATAGTTTGAAAAGTCTTAATGCTGCCAT
>CBDUBK010000021.1:0-11186 GCA_965365375.1 uncultured bacterium
TTACGAAAATCAAAATGCGTACTGCTCGCATTGTTAATGAGTACCACGTTATTTCTTACTTCAACCCAGTCTCCTGCAACACCTACGCAACGTTTAATATAATTGTCTGATTTATCAGCAGGGTGAATCGCCAGGGGGAATTCACTCCTGTTGGCCAGTACCTGGCGGTAGATCAGGGAACGCTGGTCGTTAGGGCGGCCTGCTATACGTTTAACATCATAATAGGGTGTTTGTGACTGGAAGTCCGGGTGATTGATCACTGTATCACCTGCAGGAAAATTAAACACTACTACATCACCTCTTTTTACAGGAGAAGCAAACCACCTGATATAAGGAAGTTTCACCACTTCACTGTAGGACTTCATTTTAGTTCCGGGAATATAGTTATGAATAAAAGGAATGGAAAGTGGTGTATTGGGAATGCGCGGGCCATAACTGAATTTGCTTACAAAAAGAAAATCATTCACCAGCAGGGTCTTTTCCATGGATCCTGACGGAATGGTATAAGCTTCAAAAATAAAGGTGCGGATCAGCGTGGCAGCAATGATGGCGAAGATGGCTGCGTCAACCCATTCTCTCCAGGCCGGCTTTTTATAAAGTTTCGCTCCTTCCGGACCTATATACCGGACTTTATCGGAATAACCCAGGTAAGGAAAATAAAACGGGGCGAACAAAGCAGCAAGGGTATGAGAACCCAGGCTGAAACGTCCAAAGAGTTTTACAAATTCAATGAAGATACCAGGACTGATAAACCATCCAACAACAGGTATCAATTGCCAGAATACCCAGTGCTTTGGCCGCTGTGCCAGTTCCTGCATGATCCAGGTATTGTAAAATGGCACATAGGCCTTCCATGGTGCCACGCCGGCCTTCTGAAACATCTTTGCCAACCCGAAAGAAGGAAGGAAAACAATCAGTACAGAAACCAGGTAAACGATCAGGATATGTGAAAGCGGCATTCGAGTTTGTTTAAAGCAGACAAATTTATTGTTTTACATCGCTAATGAAAGGTATTGATCGGAAAGTTTTTCTTAAAGTATACCAATCCTTATTTGCGCAGGACGAAATGACTTCATCAGCTGATCTGCACATAATTTTTTACATCTTCCCTTGTGATGGTCTTACCTGAGAGGATCACAAGTCTTTCAACCACGTTTCTTAATTCACGGATATTACCTGTCCAGTTATAATCCTGCAGGAGTTTGATAGCATCATCTGAAATGATTTTGGTGGCAATGCCGTAATCATTGCAGATGTCTTCCAGAAATTTTTCAACCAGTAGCGGTATGTCTGATTTGCGTTCATTGAGAGAAGGCACGTGAATGAGGATCACGCTCAACCGGTGATAAAGGTCTAACCTGAAATTTTTGGCTTCAACCTCCTTCATCAGGTCTTTGTTGGTTGCTGCAACCACACGCACATCAACATTGATATCCTTGTCGGCCCCAACCCTTGTGATCTTTCCTTCCTGCAGGGCCCTGAGAACCTTTGCCTGGGCACTGAGGCTCATATCACCAATTTCATCGAGGAAGAGCGTACCACCGTTGGCAGATTCAAATTTGCCGATCCTTTGTTTAATGGCAGAAGTGAATGAACCTTTTTCGTGGCCAAACAATTCGCTCTCGATCAGTTCACTTGGTATAGCCGCGCAATTTACTTCTACAAGAGGCGCATCAGCCCTGTGACTTTTTTCATGAAGCCAGCGTGCCACCAGTTCCTTGCCCACCCCATTTTCCCCGGTAATGAGTACACGGGCTTCGGTAGGCGCAACCTTCTCGATGGTTTCCTTGATCTTGATGAGGGGCTGGGAGTTGCCGATCATCTCCTGGGCTTTAAAGGCTTTGCGTTTGAGACTTTTGGTTTCACTTACCAGGCTGTTACGCTCCATGGCATTGCGGATGGTAATGAGCAGACGGTTCAGGTCCGGGGGTTTCTGGATAAAATCATAAGCACCCTTCTTTACAGCTTCAACCGCTGTTTCAATATTGCCATGGCCGGAGATCATAATGATTGGTACATCAGGATTGATCTCAACGGCTTTCTGTAAAAATTCTATCCCGTCAATCTTGGGCATCTTGATATCAGAGAGAACAACATCATAGGTTTTGTCCCGGAATTTGCGGAGGCCTTCCTCGCCGTCAGTAGCCTCATCAATTTTATAACCTTCAAAAGAAAGGATTTCGGAGAGGGTCTTGCGAATCGCCTTTTCATCATCAATGATCAGAATGGTGGCCATAATAACGTGCTGTTAGGTTCGCAAAGAAACGAAAGAATAAGATTGAAAGGCTTTTACTGCGGGAGGGTATAAAAAAGAAAAAGGCCGGATAGAAATCCAGCCTCGTGTAAAATCCAATATCCTATGAAAAACCGAGACAAAGATGCGGGCTTAAGTTGAATATTCAAAACTTATTTTAATTTTTTTTTCGAACTGGCATATTTGAAAATGAATGAGTTGCAGAGGTTAAGCTGATAATTGATGGAATATCTACAATACGGGGAAACTTATCCGCAACCGGGCATGAAAAAAGCCATAAGCTTTTCGCAAATGGCTTTCTTTATAGCTATTTAAATTATGGTTTATTTCTTCAGGTACATTACTTCTTTCACCAGTTTCACCGTTCTCGGCACATCGGGCAGAGCGCCTGTAACCAGGTTGGGTGCATAGTGCAGGGGAGCATCAGCGGCGGTGATCCTGCGGATAGGCGCATCCAGGTAATCAAAACCTTCTTTCTGGATGCGGTAAGTGATCTCGGATGAAACCGACGCAAAAGGCCATTGCTCTTCAACGATCACGAGCCTGTTGGTTTTTTTAACGCTTTCCAAAATAGTCATCCAGTCAAGCGGCCTGATAGTACGCAGGTCAATTACCTCCGCACTGATACCTTCTTTCTCCAGCTCAGCCGCAGCACCCAGTGCCACCTTCATCATTTTATTGAAAGAAACGATGGTTACATCATTTCCCTGTTTTTTGATATCTGCTTTTCCAAGTGGAATATAATATTCTTCTTCAGGTACTTCACTTTTATCGCCATACATCACTTCACTCTCCATGAACACTACGGGATCTTCCTCGTAACGGATCGCCTGTTTGAGCAAACCTTTGGCGTCATAACCATTGCTCACCGAAATCACTTTAAGACCGGGAATATTGGCATATAAGGATTCAAAAGCTGTTGAGTGCTGTGCACCTAACTGGCCGGCAGAACCATTTGGTCCACGGAATACGATCGGGCATGAAATCTGGCCTCCGCTCATCGCCAGCATCTTGGACGCGGTATTGAGGATCTGGTCCAGGGCCAGTACGGCAAAGTTCCAGGTCATGAATTCCACAATGGGACGTAAACCATTCTGGGCAGCACCCACACCTACCGCAGTGAAACCCAGTTCCGCAATAGGGGTATCAATTACCCTTCTTGGTCCGAACTCAGCCAGCATACCCTGGCTTACCTTGTAGGCGCCATTGTATTCAGCCACTTCCTCCCCCATTAAAAAAACGCGTTCATCACGGCGCATTTCTTCATTCATTGCTTCACGGAGGGCCTCACGAAATGGAATTTGTCTCATGTAATGTTTTTAAGCGGGGCAAAAATATCGCAAGGAGGTCAATCAAGCAAAAGATGTTGAAGGATAAGGCTTTTAAGGCTGTTTGGCAGATTGGCATGTTTTTTCTTTTTAATAGGTCAAATGAAGTGTGATGAAAAGATTTGTGTACCTGGCAGGAATAATTTTGATGACATGCGGATCAGCATGGTCACAGCTCAACGAAAAAGATACTACGGTTACTACCATACAATCCGTTAAGGCCTCCATTCAGTTCAGGGCTGATGTTTTACCTGATTTTATACAGTTGCAGTGGAACAAGGGGCCTGATGATTTTACTGGTTATTTTGAATTATACCGCTCACCAGATGGTGTTGCCTGGAACATCGTAAAACAGTTCCATCCCCAGACTACAGGAAATACAGCAAATGAATTTTTATACAGGGATGAAAGTCCGCTGAGGGGAAAGAATTATTACAGGGTTGTAGGATATGACCGTTTTACACAGGAAAAAAAATCGGTTGAACTGATTGCTGTTTATAAAAACCAGTCAAGGAAATTGCAGCCTACCCTGGTATCAAAAGGCAGGGAACTGAATGTGCTTAACTATGATGGAGAGGAATTACATCTCTGGGTTTATTCCGCAGGCGGAACTCCTTTACTGCAAAAAGTGGTAAATAATAGCGTGGTTTACCTGGCTACAGAAAATCTTTCTTCAGGTACCTATATTTACCAGTTGCTCGACCGTAAAAAAATGGTGGTATCCAGTGGCAAGTTCATGTTATTATAAGGCAGGATTGGTATCTCTTTTTAATGCTGTGAGGCATTGAATTCCTAATTGCCTGGCAGCAGTATCATACCTGATATATTTTACATCATTGGCATTTGGGTATTTGGCTTCTGTACTTTCCACCAGGCATTCACAGTAAGTTTTGGCAAACCGGGTTCCTATAAGGCTGTCTTTTGAAGCATTGCCCATACAACCTGAGAGAAATTCCCTCCGGTCTGTATCTGTCCATTTTCTTTTACATGATGGAAAAGAAACAACCAGGATCAAAACAGCAATAATAAATTTCATGCAGGTGTATTTTTTAATCAGTGGCTGAAGATTTGCAATTGTCCTGCACATGGATACAACTCAGATCATTGGTATCGCTGCCGGCATCTGCACGGCAACTTCCCTCCTGCCCCAGGTAATAAAAACATTCAAAGAAAAGAAAGCAGAGGATGTATCCTTACTGATGTTACTGTTACTGCAGGCAGGACTCATCCTCTGGATCATTTATGGTTTCAAAAGAGAAGACCTGCCTATCATCATTACCAATTGTTTTTCCCTGCTGGTAAATATCACGATGGTCGTGTTGAGGATCAGGTATAAGAAATAAAATAAGTCCTTAGCCTGCAAGTTCAATGACCATGGCGCTGGCCCCACCACCACCGTTGCAGATTCCTGCTGCCCCGATCTTTCCTTTATTTTGTTTCAATACATTGATCAGTGTTACAATGATGCGTGCACCACTGCAGCCTAGGGGATGCCCGAGGGAAACCGCACCGCCATTTACATTTACTTTGGCAGGATCGAGATTCATTTTTTGTGTATTTACTATTCCCACAACGCTGAACGCTTCATTCAGTTCAACAAAATCCACATTTTCCATGGTAAGACCAGCCTTAGAAACTGCTTTGGGTAAGGCAATGCTTGGAGTGGTGGTAAAATACGTCGGCTCCTGTTCAGCATCTGCATAACTGCGGATAATGGCAATGGGTTTTATGCCCAGCGCATCTGCTTTTTCCTTGCTCATGAGTACGAGCGCTGCTGCTCCGTCATTCATGGTGGATGCATTGGCGGCAGTTACAGTACCGTCTTTGGTAAATGCAGCCTTGAGTCCGGGTATCTTATCAAATTTTACATTCCAGGGTTCTTCATCCTTATCAACAGTTACATCTCCTTTTTTTGATGCGATCACTACGGGTACTACTTCTTCTTTGAACTTCCCGTCTTCCCAGGCTTGCTGGCTTCTTTTATAACTTTCAATCGCAAAAGCATCCTGGTCTTCCCTGCTGATTTTGCTTTCGCCCGCAATGATATCTGCAGCGCAACCCATGGCAAAATTACTGTAGCAGTCCGTAAGACCATCCTTCTGTAAACCATCCTGCATCGAGGTGGCTCCGTATTTATTTCCCCAGCGCAAGTTCTCCACGTAAAATGGAACACTGCTCATATTTTCCATACCACCGGCAACAACAATTTCCGCATCCCCCAATAATATAGCCTGGGCACCCTGTGCTATAGCCTTCATGCCGCTTGCGCAAACTTTATTTACTGTTGTACAAATCACTTTATCAGGAAGACCTGCATATTTGGCGGCCTGCCTTGCAGGTGCCTGTCCCAGGTTTGCCTGTATCACACACCCCATCAGTACTTCATCTACCTGGTCGGGCTGGATGCCGGCTTTTTCAACAGCTGCCCTGATAGCGGTGGCGCCAAGGCGTGTAGCAGGAACATCTTTTAATACGCCGCCGAATGATCCCATAGGTGTACGGACAGCAGAAACGATATAAACTTGTTTATTCATACAGCATGATTTGCGCCGCAAAGATAAGGCTAAATGGATGAGTGCCTGCCCCGGTACTTTTAGCGTATGATAAATGCCCCGGCCATAATTTTGCCTATGTCCAAACCTTTTCTGACCGCTGCCTGGCGCAATCTCCTGATGGCGAATTATATTATAGATCCTGAACTGCTGAAACCTTACCTGCCCTGCCATACTGAACTTGATAGTTTTAACGGAGCGCACCTGGTAAGCCTTGTTGGTTTCATGTTCATGAACACCAGGGTAAAAGGTTTTTCCATTCCGTTTCACAGGCATTTCGAGGAAGTGAACCTGAGATTTTATGTACGTTATAAGGATAGTGATGGCTGGAAGCGGGGTGTTGTTTTTATGAAAGAAATTGTACCAAAAAGGGCCATCAGTTTTGTGGCTAATAATCTTTATGGTGAAAAATATGTGACCCATGCCATGAGTCACAGATGGGAAAATAAAGATGGGAAATTGTATGTGGACTATAAATGGAGGGTGAACAGCCAATGGGATCACCTGAAAGCCGTGGCTGAAATTTCTCCCACAGGAATGGAGCAGGGTTCACAGGAGGAATTTATCACGGAACATTATTGGGGGTATACGCGTGTGGATCACCGTTGTACCGGGGTTTATGAAGTGAAGCATCCAAAATGGAAAGTACATAGGGTGCTTGAATCCGATATTAACTGTTCTGCAGGCCTATTGTATGGTAAACCTTTCGAAGAACCACTGAACCAGCCCCCGGTTTCAGTTTTCCTTGCAGAAGGTTCTGATATCAGTGTGTTCCCGGGAAAAAAATTAATCAGCTGATGCAGTCTGCGGTTGAAAAATTTCATTGAGTAAGGCATAGAGTTCCGGGTGTTTTTGCTGCAGCAGGTCAGGCCTTTCAAAAAAATATTCAGAAGCCACTGCGAAGAATTCAGCCTCATTGGTGGCTCCATATGGATTGATATCGGATTTGCCTTTTTTGATCTCGGTGATCTTGCGGTGCATCAGCTGCAACCAGGGCCGGATATGTGTTTCCGGGATCAGGTTTTCAGGCAATCCATCCGTGTATCCATCGGTTTTATCTACCAGGTGCACAAATTCATGAATCGCGGTATTGGTCTTTCCTGTTTTATTCAAAAATCCCTGCCTGAGTTCATGCTGCGAAAGGATCATCACCTGGTTAAGTGCACCTGAACCAACCATTCCAAGTACATGCCTGTCCTTACCCTCCTGTTCAAAAGACTCATTGAAAGTTTCGGGATATACCAGCACTTCATTCAGATTGGTATATTCCCAGTTAAGAAATCCGGATATGGGAATGATGGCACTAGCTCCCACAAGCACCTTATCAAGATCCGATATTTCTGTATTCACCCCGGTGATCCTGGTCTGGTCCAGGAAATGTTTAACCCTGCCTTCAAATATTTTCTTTCTCGCTTCATCCAGGTTTTTATAAAACGGAACATGCTGTTCCATCATTTCTTTTTGTGAAGCGGATAAAACCAAACCAGTAAGGTTCAGATTGCGTTTTTTTTTGAGAAGGAAGCCTGCAGCCAGTACAATTATGGCTATAATAACCAGGGCGACCACGAAAATATCCATCATAACCCAATTTAGTTTTTTGCTCTTTCATAAACATAATCCCGCGTAACTTTATCTTCCTTCAACAGCTTCGTTAGGGAAAGCAGTTTACCAGGACAATTCAGCATGGAAAAATATTCACTTATCATTATTGGTGGCGGTCCCATTGGAATCGCCTGTGCACTGGAAGCAAAAAAGCAGGGGATCGATTATCTCATAATAGAAAAAGGTACCCTGGTCAACTCAATTTACAATTACCCTGTAAACATGCAGTTTTTTTCAACCTCGGAAAGACTAGAGATCGGGCAGGTTCCATTTGTTTCAAATAATGCGAAGCCTACACGGTCCGAGGCATTGGAATATTACAGGCGCGTGGCAAAGGACAACAGCATCCGTATCCGTTTGTTTGAAAAGGCACTATCCATCACCAAAAAAGAATCCGGTGAAAAACAGTTATTCGAGATCATTACTGATAAATCTGTTTATTCAGCGAGATACATTGTAATCGCTACTGGATTTTATGATATCCCTTACCCCTTGAATGTACCGGGTGAAGACCTTCCGAAAGTGAAACATTATTATAATGATCCGCATTATTATGCTTTTCAGAAAGTGCTGGTGGCAGGTGCGCAGAATTCTGCTGTGGATGCAGCCCTAGAGACCTGGCGAAAAGGAGCTGAAGTTACGATGGTGATCCGGGGCGAATCCATTGGCCCCAGAGTGAAGTACTGGGTGCGTCCTGATATTGAGAACAGGATCAGGGAAGGTTCCATCAAAGCCTATTATCATTCACAAATCCAGGAGATCAGGGAAAAAGAAGTAGTGGTCAATACCCCGGGAGGCCAGGTTGTGCTGGAAAATGACTGGGTGCTGGCTATGACCGGTTACCAGCCCGACCTGGAATTTTTGGAAAAGGCAGGTATCAGTCTTTGCGCGGATGAAAGCAGGAAACCTCAATACGATGAGGAAAAATTTGAATCAAACCAGCAGGGCATTTACCTCGCCGGTGTTATATGCGGAGGCATGAATACTCACAGGCTGTTCATAGAAAATTCAAGGGAACATGCCATCCGCATCATAAAAGATATAGCAAAGAAAGAGCTTAACGGTGCTGGCCACCATTAGAAGGTTTTGAAAAGAACTGCTGTAAAGGGATTATTCCTCTGGCTTATTGCTCACCAGCGACAGCTTGGCGAAATCTGAACCGGCAAAAATTTTGGCCAGGTTGATATCACTGGTTTTTTGGTAGGCTGTCAGGTTTTTTTGCGTAACGATGCGCCAGAAATTTTTGGCTTTCAGGTCGTTATAATCTCTTCCTTTAACAATGAGACCACGGACCGGGTCCCTTTTTTTCAACTCAAAACGAATGATCTTTCCTTGCGGGATCGTTTCCTTAGCTAAAAAATTCTCAATTTGCTCTACTGTCATAGCGGGCTAAGATAAGGGTTTAGACGATTTAAAGATGATGGTTAAACGTTAAAAAAAACCAGTGGTTTTTTTAGGTGTTTTCAGGTATGAAAATCACGGTGTTTTCATTGGTAAAAAGAAAAAACGCAATACTAAAAGCATTGCGTTTTTCTATAAATTATTGTGCGTTGCTCGCAGCGGTTTCTGAAACGGTTGATTCAGCAGTTGCCGCCTGCTTCACCAGTTGTATCTCAGCAAGGATTTTGATATCATCGCCTACAACCACCTGGCCGGCTTCTGTCATGGCATTCCACTGGAGGCCAAACTCTTTGCGGCTGATCTTTCCACTCACTGTAAATCCTGCCTTGTGCTGACCATAAGGATCCACCACGGTACCACCCAGTTCAACTTTCAGTGTTAGGGGTTTGGTTACTCCTCTTAAGGTAAGGTCACCATCAAGAATGGCTTCGTCACCATCAGATTCAAATTTCCTTCCGGTGAATTTCAGTTGCTTATGTGTTTCAGCATCAAAAAAATCTGCTGACTTCAGGTGAGTGTCCCTTTGCTGGTTGTTTGTGTCAATTGAATCGATATCGGCTGTGAATTCGATTTTTTTCGCCGTATTAAAATCATCTGTTTCGGTTTCAACAACCAGGTCAAAAGTTTTGAAATATCCTGTAACAGTTGTGATCATCAGGTGTTTGACCTTGAACTGGATTTCCGAGTGTGCAGGGTCTATCTTCCAAGTAATAGCCATATAATAGTTTTTAGAGATTAAATATATTAATGTTTCAACATTATTCCATCAGGGGTAACGAATTATTGATGCAATAATCCAGCCACCGGGCTTATTCTTTAACGAACTCACCATCAGCAACGATCTTTACTTCATCACTGATCATGGGTGCTGGAAAGCCAGATCCCAGGTTAAAATCCGAACGTTTGATTACGCCACTAACCTTAAAACCGGATGTTGGCTTTTTGTTCATGGGATTTTCAATTGTACCACGATACCATAGGTCCATAGTAACAGGTTTGGTGATTCCCAGCAGGGTAAGGTTTCCGTTGAGTTTGTATTTGTTCTTTTCTTTCGTTGGATTTACTGAAGTACTGCTGAAAGTCATTTTGGGATATTTGGCCACATCAAAAAAATCGGCGCTGCGGAGGTGGTTGTCGCGCATTTCAACTTCCGTGTCAATTGATTTTACATCAATGCTCATTTCAATTTTAGCGTCACTGAAATCTTCTTTGGCGGCTTTGATGTCTACTGTAAAATCTTTAAACAGCCCGGTAACATCAGAAATGCCCAGGTGGTTAACAGAAAAACTGATTTTGGAATGTGCATTATCCACTTTCCAGGAGGCCAGGTTGGTAAATGCGAAAAGAGCGAAAACGGTAGCTGATAGTAATAAGAACTTTTTCATGTGCTTTATTTTAGAATGATTGTTAACTCGCTAAAAACAAAAAGCAGCAGGCATCCTGTAACAATCCATTCACCTATCACTACATATGGCTCATCTTCCTTCGGTGCCATGCTGCTTTTGTTACACAAAGGTAGATTGAACCCTCCCCTGCCACCATTGAGTTATGGTAAGAAATGGAATTGATGTAGGTCAAGACAAACCGGCCTACTTCTTCAGAGATTTTTGTTTGCGGATCCGGCTGAGTGTTTCCGGTGTAATGCCCAGGAAGGATGCCATCATATGCTGCGGCACACGTTGCGGAATAGTGGGACAGGAATGAATGAGTTCAGTATACCGCTGCTCGGCAGTCTGCGTAAGAGTCCTGGTGAGCCTTCTTTGTGTGGCAATAAGATTGTTCTGCAACAGCAGCCTGAAATATTTTTCAAACTTCGGAATCTTTTCAAGCATCTCTTCTTCCGCCTGGCGTGACAGCAATAATAGTTCACTGTCTTCCATGGCCTCTATACTGAAGGTGGAAGGTTCCCCGGTGAGCAGGCTGTACTGGTCTGCCATCCACCATCCTTCAAATGCGAACTGTACGATGTGTTCACTACCTTTTTCATCGATTGTATACATGCGCAGCATTCCCTTTTCCACAAAAGCTACATACCTGCATACGTCACCT
>CBDUBK010000022.1:0-11094 GCA_965365375.1 uncultured bacterium
CAACGAATGTGTGACCCAGTACGCGGATAACGTGTTCAGGTTCATCGTTAAAAACCTCCGGCACGAGGAAGATGCCCGGGATGTGGTGCAAAGCGCCTTTGAAAAATTATGGCGCAACCGCGACCAGGTAGACGGGACCAAAAGCAAGTCCTACCTCTTTACGGTGGCCTACAACCAGATGATTGATCACCTGAGAAAGGCCAAAAGAGTTTATTTGAAAGAAGAATTCAGGGAAGATACAAGGATCTCCGACCGCCAGGAAAACAATACCAGGGCGGTTCTACAGGATGCTTTAGCCCGTTTGAGCGAGACCCAGCGGTCGCTGGTAATGCTGAAAGATTACGAAGGTTACAGCTACGAGGAGATCGGCAGGATCATGAACCTGAACGAAAGCCAGGTGAAGGTTTACCTCCACCGTGCCCGCTTACAATTAAAAGAATACATTGTAAAAGTTGAAAATGTCATTTAATCCTAACGATAAGAACAATATGATCCACCTTGGCAATTACGAGGAGTATTTTATCCTCTACCTGGATAATGAGCTGACAGATGCGGAGATGCAGCAGGTGGATGCCTTTCTCTTACAAAACCCTGACCTCCAGGCCGAGTTCGAGATCCTGGCAAGTACCAAGCTGCCTGCTGAAGATTTTTCCTTCAACAAAGAAGATCTCTTCGCGGAAAATATGAAGGTGAATGCCATTGATGAAGACCTGCTTCTTTATATTGATGGAGAGCTTCCTGCTGAAAAGGCAAGGATCATGGCCCTGGAACTGGATGCCAACAAGGACTACCAACTGCAGCATGAACTCTTACTGAAAGCCAAACTTGATCCATCTGAACGGATTGTTTTCCCCAATAAAGAAATTTTATACCGCAGAACAGAAAGAAAGATCTTCCAGCCCTGGATGCGTATCGCAGCCGCTGTGGTGGTGATCGCTGCCATGGGTGTGGTTTATTTCAACAGGCCTGGTTCTACTGTTACACCAGGAGAAGCGGTGGCAGTTGAAACCAAAAAACCTGAACAGAGAACAAATGACAACAATCCAGGTGACAAAGGCAAGATACTACCCCATTCTCCTGTACCTGGTCCGGCTGAGGTAGAAAATATGACTGCCCGGAAAGAAAAGATCCAACAGCAGGATGAGCAGGTTAAGGAACAGGTACAACAGTTATATCAACAGGAGAATAATGACCTGGTTGCAGAAATCAGGCTGGAAAGGAAACCACTTGAAACCCTTAATCCTCCTACTGGTACCGGTATCACAGGAAACCTGGATGTATCAATGGAAAATGCAGTTTTAAATAATGCTGTAACTATTTCTTCACCTGATCCGTTAAACAATATAAATGCTGCAACACCGGAAAACGCGGTAGCCGGCAACAGTGAGAACAAAGGATCGGTCAAAGGCTTCCTGCGCAAAGCCACAAGGCTGATCGAAAAAAGAACAGGCATCGATGCCACTACAGATGGTGAGCTGCTGATCGGGGTTCTTGCTGTAAAACTTAAATAATCACAACAAAAAAATTCGTAGAAATGAAAAAATTATTACTTGCAATCATTGCATTCGGAGGCGTCATGTCCTGTTTCGCCCAGGATTCCACTGCCAACGAAACCGTGGATACCATCAGGGTTGGTGGTATGATCATCATCAAAAAGAAAGACAAAGACGGTAAGGACAAAGGCGAGGTAGTGATCTCCAACCGCAAAAAGAAAAAACCTTCCAATATAAGCACCAACTGGGGTATCGTGGATATTGGTTTCGCCAACCTGCACGACCAGACCAATTATGCTTCAGCAGAAGCCCAGGCTTTTGCACCTGGACTGAACAAGGACAATTTAGAATTGAGAACAAAATCCATGAACGTGAACGTATGGTTCTTCATGCAGCGTCTTAATGTGATCAAACACGTTGTGAACCTGAAATACGGACTGGGACTGGAACTGAATAACTATTCTTTCGATGATGAAACAATCCGGTTGAATAAAAATCCAACGACAATTGTCCGGGATCCTGCTCTCGAAGGTTTCAAAAAGAACAAACTGGCAGCTGATTATATAACTGTACCGATGATGGTAAATATCAATTTCACTCCCGGCCGTAAAAAAGGATTTGGCATCAGCGGTGGTGTGAGTGCAGGATATCTTTACTCAGCACGCCAGAAATTCAAAGACAATAATGACAAGTTCAAGGAGCATGATAATTTTGACCTGCGCAAATGGAAACTCTCCTACATCGGTGAACTCGCACTCGGACCTGTAAAACTTTACGGTTCCTACGCCCTGAAAAGCATGTGGGAAAAAGGTTTGGACCAGACACCCTACAACGTAGGTATCCGCTTGAGCAACTGATGATAAACGCGTAATTTTTCTAAGAAAACCCCTGCTATATTTGCAGCGGGTTTTTTTATTTTTACAAAGGGACGTTAAAGATATCAACAGGAGAAAATAAAAATATTTTATCCGCCGTTAACCCTATGAAACGCTAAACCTTGAGTTATGAAAACCGCCATCGTTCTATCCTGCCTCCTTGCGGGCAGCTCCATAACTTTACAGAACACCAGTTTCAAACCTTCCCATTCCGGGAAAACAGATTATTCCATGATCAAGGCCGCCAAAAGGAATTACAATCCTTCCAAGCCTGTTGGACCCGTGAGGATCGTGGTAGATAAATCCAGTTACGAACTATATGTATATGACTCCCAGGGATGGTTTGCCACCTACCCTGTGGTTTTTGGGAACTCAAGTCTTGATGATAAAAGAATGGAAGGCGACAAGAATACTCCTGAAGGCAGTTTCAAGATCGTAAATAAAAGAGTGCATGATAAATGGGATCGCTACATGGGCCTTGACTATCCTACACGTGAAAGCCTGGAAAAATTCAATGCCAGGAAAAAACGCGGCGAAATCCCTTCATCAGCAAGCCCTGGTGGCGGAATCGGGATTCATGGCACCTGGCCTCATGAAGATTACCAGATCGACAGGTTCAAGAACTGGACGAATGGATGCATCTCTCTCAAAAATGATGATGTAAAGGATCTTTACAGTTATGTGCCTATCGGTACACCCATCAGCATCCGGAAATAATCAGGGCAGGGTTTGGAGGAAATGGCGCACAGATTCCTGCCATTTCACAGGGTCCGCATCCAGCAAGGAACTGTGACCAGCGCCGGGATACATCACCAGCTTCTTTTGTTTTGATGGAATACCGTTGTACATATCCCGCAATTCTTCCTCATCCATATAAATATCTTTTGTTCCGCACTGAACCATTACAGGCAGGTCGAGTTTTTCAGCGTAATCACTCACATCATGCCTGAAACCGTTGAAACCCTGTTCAATTCCAATCCATAATGTTACCAGGCTGGCAAAAGGCTCGGAAGGGAAACCAAGATCTGTTGCCCTTGCTCCCAGGTGACCCCTCAGGCTACCGAAAGGCATATCAGCGATAATGGCCGCAGGCCTGATCTTTCCATCTGCCGCAGCCTTGATGCAAATGCCTGCTCCCATTGAAATACCATAAAGGATGATCTTCTTATTTCCCCGGCTGGCCGCAAAGGCATATGCAGCCTGTAGTTCCCCGGTTTCTTTCACACCAAAACTAATGGTATTGCCTCCTGTTTTCCCCTGGCCCCGGAAATCAAGCAGCAGGATGTTGAAACCCATCTGGCGGAACTGTGCTGCAAATTCAGACAGGTAGGATTTATTACCTGTTATGCCGGGACAAAGGATTACACAGGCCCTGGATGTATCCGATGTACTGTACCAGGCATCAACCCGGATGTCATCGTCTGAAATGAATTGTACCTGTTCTATGGGAAAGGGAGGCTGGAGTTCAACCGTGTCTTTATAAAATTTAGGGCCCACAAAGATTTTCCAGGTCTTGACAAAAATATTGCTGGAGGAATTATTTGCCGGGGGAACCCCGTCACGAAAGTGACTGAGATTATATGCGTAAAAAGCGGCACTGATATTTACAAGTACCAGTTGCACCAGCAGTACCCAGCCCAGCCATTTAAAGTAGAAGCGGATCTTACTGGTTCCCGCGGTCGTTTTGGTTTTCGTCATAGAAGGCCGACAAATGTAAAAGGAAAGATCGATATCCTCTTTCCCTGCTTTAGAAGCCTAGATCTTCCCTTTTGCAATTTCCTCCACAACGGCAGGATCAAGCAGGGTGCTGGTATCTCCCAGGTTCTCCAGTTCTCCTTCAGCGATCTTACGCAGGATGCGGCGCATGATCTTGCCACTCCTGGTCTTGGGCAGGCCTTTTACAAACTGGATCTTATCCGGCTTGGCAATGGCACCTATGATCCTAGAAACGGTTTGAAGGATGTCCCGCCTTGCGGAATCATCATCATTATAGTGATGGCTCTGAAAAATAACGAAAGCATAAATGCCCTGGCCTTTGATATGATGATTGTAACCGACAACTGCACTTTCCACTACACCCGCGTGCATATTAATCGCATTCTCCACTTCCGCAGTACCAATACGGTGACCACTTACATTCAGCACATCATCCACCCTGCCGGTGATCCGGTAATGACCGGCTTCATCGCGCAGGGCCCCATCGCCGGTAAAATACATACCCGGGTAAGTAGCAAAATAATTGAGACGGCAGCGTTCATGATCCCCGTAAGTAGTACGGATGATGGAAGGCCACGGCGCCTTGATGCATAAATTTCCTGAAGCAGGATTGCCTTCCACCTCCTTTCCATTCTCATCTACCAGCACAGGCTGCACACCCGGCAATGGCAGGGTTGCAAAACTTGGTTTGGCTGGTGTGATACCGGCAAGATTGGAGATAAGGATTCCACCATTTTCTGTCTGCCACCAGGTATCAACAATGGGACATCTTTTTTTTCCTACGTGTTCATCGTACCAGTGCCAGGCTTCTTCATTAATGGGCTCACCCACCGTTCCAAGCACTTTGAGTGTTGAAAGATCTTTTCCTTTGAATGGTTCGAGGCCAAAACCCATCAGGGAACGGATGGCTGTAGGTGCGGTATAAAGTATATTTACTTTATGGCGGTCAATGATATCCCATAAGCGGCCTGCATCGGGCCAGGTAGGAACTCCTTCAAACATGACCGAGGTAGCTCCCACACCAAGCGGGCCATACACGATGTAACTATGGCCGGTAATCCAGCCGATATCCGCAGTACAAAAGAAAATATCGCCGGGCTTGTACTGGAATACATTCACGAATGTGTAGCCGGTCCATACCATATAACCCCCGCTGCTGTGCACCACACCTTTTGGTTTGCCTGTACTGCCCGAAGTGTATAAAATGAATAAAGGATCTTCCGCATCCATTTCTTCTGCCGGAAAACTCACCACGTTATCTTTTTCCACCTGAGTTTCCGCGTGTTCCATTTCATCTTCCCACCATACATCCCTGCCCTTGATCATGGAAACAGCTGTTCGCGTACGGGTATAAACAATTACTTTTTTAACCAGGCGGTTACCAATCAGCGCGTCATCAATTACATTTTTCAGGGGAATGATCTTATCCCCACGGTAAGCACCATCGCAGGTAACAATATATTCAGCTTTAGCATCTTCAAGACGGTCAGCAATGCTCTGGGCCGAAAAACCACCAAAGATCACGCTGTGAATGGCACCAATCCTGGCGCAGCCCAATATGGCATATACCAGTTCCGGCACCATGCCCATGTATATACAAACCCTGTCACCTTTTTTGACGCCATTATTTTTGAGCACCTGTGCAAACTGGCAAACCCTTTTGTGCAGGCGGCTGTAGGTTACAACACGAACTCTTTCTTCAGGGTTATTGGGTTCCCAGATGATGGCAGGCTTCTCTCCTGATGTTTTTAAATGTTTGTCAATGCAATTCTCCGTGATATTGAGTTTGCCATTGATAAACCATTTTACATCAGGCTCTGTAAAATTCCATTCGAGTACTTTATCCCATTTCCTGCGCCATTCAAAATGAGAAGCGATCTCCGCCCAGAAATGCTCCGGGGCAGTGATACTTTTTTCATAAGCAGCCTTGTATTGTTCATGAGAAGTGACCTGGAAAGGGTATGACATAACAATAAAGTTATAGACCTCAAAGCACTTACAAAAATCATAACCATGCAACGGAAACAGTAAAGTGAAGAAACGCCGGGGGCAGGTTTATTTTATTCACGCGAAGGGAGGGTGATTACCTTTCCGATAAAAAATCCTTTACCAATAAATTCAAAAAGAGTATTGAAGCCCTGAGTGAAGACAAAACAAAAAAAACTAATAGAGCGTAACCAGGACTATGGAAAAACTTTACCCTGAACAACCTGTCAACCCTCTGCTCATTTTGAAAAGGTAAGGCACCATCTATGAGTGCCAGCGGCATGATCTTTGCCGCCGGTTTGCAAAGGGTAGTATGGGCCTGAGGTTCCTATCACTGCAAGATGATTCCTACAGGCCCATTACATCCTGGTGCATTTGTCCCCGCGCCATTCTGTAATTTCTACCCCTGTTCGTTTTAACCGGCACCTTCACTATTAGTGCATCTGTATCAACTAAGCATTTTCCTTTACCATCATTTCACGTGGTTTTAGCGAAGGATTCTCATCCTCCAGTTCGGAATGCACGTGACTGGCATCTTCCATCCTGTAAGCTTTTTTGAAATTCTTCAGTCTTACCTGGATGTTCTTATCCTTCGAACCATAATTCATAAAATCACGGATCATTTCAAGCACATCGTAATCGATGTAGACCGTCCCTGCTGCGTTGATCACTACCTTACTGTTTTCAGGCAGGTGAGCAAGGGTTTGTTTGATGGCTGCTTTGTTGAGGAAAGAAACTTCCTGCGCGAGGTCAATGAAAATGGTTTCACCCTCATGATGTCTTTCCTTTTTAAAGAAATAGGCAAGCTTCATGTTTCCTTTAAGCAGGAAGATGATGCTCACAAAAAGACCAATACCCACACCTTTCAGGAGATCGGTCATCACCACAGCAACAACAGTTACAATAAACGGTACAAACTGGTATTTACCTGAATTCCACATATGTTTAAACACCTTGGGGCTTGCCAGCTTCAGACCAATCATAATGAGAATTGCTGCCAGGCAGGCCATTGGGATTTTGTTCAGTAAAAACGGAATGGTAATAACCGTAACGAGCAGGTAAACACCGTGTGAGATTGCTGAAGCCCTTGTCTTTGCCCCTGCATTGATGTTGGCAGTGGTTCTGACTATTACTGAAGTGATAGGCAAGCCACCAACCAGGCCTGAAATCATATTACCAATGCCCTGGGCTCTCAATTCGCGGTTCGCGCTGGAAAACCTTTTCATTGGGTCCATTTTGTCTGCTGCTTCCAAACATAACAGTGTTTCAATACTGGCCACGATAGCAATGGTTAATCCAACAATCCAGACTTTCGGATTTGCAAGTGATCCGAATGAAGGACTTGTAAACTGTCCGAAAAATTCATCCACCGAGGAAGCGGTAGGCAATACCACAAGGTGTTCGCCACCTATCGCGAGGCTGGACCCTGAACTGATGAAGAATTCATTGATCAGGATTCCCACTACAACTACTACCAATGCACCCGGCACAACTTTCAGCTTTTTTAGGAAAGCCAGTTTATTGAACGCGATGAGGATGGCAATAGAAACAATGGTTACTATGATGGCACCAAGGTGCGCATAATTGATAGCAGTCAGAATCTCAGCGAAAAAATTATGCTCCGCTCCCTTTTCAAAGGAAAAGAAATCACCTTCATGTGCTTTGTCATAACCAATGGCATGAGGTATTTCTTTCATGATGATGATGATACCAATAGCCACGAGCATGCCTTCAATCACACTTGTAGGAAAATAACTGGAAATGCTTCCTGCCTTGATAAGCCCCAGTATGAGCTGGATCATTCCCGCTATCATAACGGCAACCAGGAAAGTTTCATATCCAAGATCATTGATTGCTACGAGCACGATGGCAATGAGTCCTGCCGCAGGACCGGAAACACTCACATGTGATCCGCTTAAAGATCCTACAACTATACCGGCAATGATACCGCAGATGATGCCTGCAAAAGGAGGTGCGCCACTGGCTACGGCAATGCCCAGACAAAGAGGCAGTGCCACCAGGAATACCACCATTCCGGATAGGAGGTCTGATTTCAAATATTCAACTTTGAATTTCATGTTGGATGATTTTAAAAAAAACTAGATTAATTCGCTGCCGGAGCCGCCATTTTTTGTGAAGGCTTAGGAGACATTGTAAGGTTTTTGAAAAAATCAACTTTACCATTATCTACATTGTACACCCCTCCTACGATTCCAATCTGTCCCTTCTGGAACATTTCCTTTACGATATCGCTCTTGGAAAGAATTTCCTCGAGACTGTTTTCGACATTCGCATAGGCAACCTTGTCGGTGAACATGTATTGTTTATCATCCAGCATGGCTTTGGTGATAGAAGGATGAATTTTGCTCAGCAAGTTGGTAATATGACCATCGGCAACACCCTGCTTGGCACTCTTGATCGCGCCGCATTCTGTATGCCCGAGTACCATCAGTACTTTAGAGCCAATATATTTTACGGCATATTCGATACTCGCGATTATGTCATTGTTCACGATATTACCGGCAACCCTTACACTGAATAAATCTCCCAGACCCTGGTCGAAGATCAGTTCAACCGAAGTGCGTGAATCCATGCAACTCAGGACAACTGCGAAAGGATATTGTCCCTCCCTGGTCTGGTTGATCACTTCAAGGTGGTCATGATCGGTGTTGAGATTGGCAATAAATCTTTTGTTTCCTTCAACTAAAAGATCAAATCCTTGTTGGGGCGTAAGGTTCTGCAGGTATTCTTTCGAATGCTTTTTCATATCCATTTCAATATTTGAGTGTGTGGTCGCGGGTAGGCGACAACATGATTAAATGATGTATAAGTACAGGTCAGACAACAGCCTTGAGTTCCCCGGATGTATCCGGAGCACTAGTTGTGCATGTAAGAAGAGAAATTAAGCCTGGTTGGGAGGTGGAACGAGCAGTTCACCGTGAAAGGCAACATAGGTTGTTGACTTTTCGCATTTGTGGAATTGCGAAGCCAGTGAAATAAAATATTCTGAAAAATGGTGATCGTGCAGGTATTCTTCAGAGAAAGAAGAAGAGCTGCTTTTGGAAGTTTTTTCTTCCGAACCTCCAAGAGGATTCGGTGCTTCTTCCTCAGAGCCTGCAAATGGAGTAAGCAGGCTGCTTGAAGTATCCTGGTTGATGCCCTGTTTGAAGGCATTTACAAAAGGAGCACTTACAGTAAGCCAGACAAGGGCAACTATCATAATGAGAGCTGACCCACGCTGTAACAGGTTGTATGTGCATCTTTTTTTCTTCATCAGGCGTTTGCAAAATAACTAAATAGATTTTTAAGACCAAACCTTTTATCACCAGTTTACAGAAACTTAATACATTCTGTGCGCCTGGAATACAGTACAGGAAAAGGTTTTAGCCAAATGTTAAAATCCTGTGTTCAAACATCAAATGGATCAAAACCAAATGATTGAAAAGTTCAGCCTGCTTATCGCTCACTGAATTTTTATGTGATCTTACGTTTAAATTGCACCATGTTCTCTTACGAAAAATTACTGGAAGAAAATAAAGCCTGGGCTGCCGGCAAGGTTGCTGATGACAAGGAATATTTCGAAAGACTGTCCAAACTGCAGTCACCGGAATTTTTATGGATCGGATGCAGCGACAGCAGGGTACCGGCCAACGAGATCACCGGCACTCAGCCCGGTGAGATCTTCGTTCACCGTAATGTTGCCAACCTTGTGGTGAACACAGATGTAAACCTGCTGGCAGTACTTGATTTTGCAGTTACCCATTTAAAAGTGAAGCATGTGATTGTATGCGGTCATTATGGTTGCGGTGGTATCAAGGCAGCAGCAACCCAGCAGGATTTCAAACCTGTATTGAATATGTGGCTGCGCAATATCAAGGATGTGATCCGCCATCACAGGAAAGAACTTGAAAACATACAGGATGAAGAAGAAAGAACAGACAGGCTGGTGGAGCTGAATGTGCAGGAACAGGTCAATAACCTTTCACGTACCACTATCATACAAAGATGCTGGAAGCAGGAAAAAAGACCGGACCTGCATGGCTGGGTCTACGGTCTTAAAGACGGCATCATTAAGCCGGTTTATGAAATGAAAGCCGGTACGCATATTGATCCATTGTATGAGTATAGTGATTTGTGAAAAGTCCATGGACCATGGTCCATGGACACAAAAAACATTCGAACAGTTTTAAAATTATACCACATGAATTGTCCAAATTGTAATGAAACACTTGTAATGGCCGACAGGCAGGGCGTTGAAATTGATTATTGTCCCAAATGCCGCGGTGTATGGCTCGACAGGGGTGAACTTGATAAGATCATCGAGAGGGCATCCGATTATATGGGACCAGCCAACCCGGGAAATGACACACCGAATCAAAATCCATATCCTCCACAACAGGGTGGACATTATAAGGATCCTTATTACAAGAATGACCCGCACTACAAAGGCAAAAAAAGAAAAGGTTTCTTCGGAGATTTTTTTGATTTTGATTGAGGAAGACCATGGTCCATGGACCATAGACCATGGACTGTTTAAAATTTTCCAACCATCATCTCATGAGCTTGTGCTGAAAGCATGATACTGAACAAAAGTCCATGGACCATGGTCTATTGTCCATGGACTTTTCCTTAATTTCAGCAATAAACCATAAACCGCATGCAAGAGCCTTCCGCCAGGGGCATCTGGAAAGTGATTACTGCATCTTCCGTTGGCACATTGATCGAATGGTATGACTTTTACATTTTTGGAAGTCTGTCTACCATTATTGCCGCGAAATTTTTTCCTTCCGAGAATCCTACAACAGCTTTGCTTTCGGTACTGGCAACATTTGCAGCCGGATTTATTGTGCGTCCTTTCGGCGCACTTTTTTTTGGAAGGCTTGGAGATATTATCGGCAGGAAGTACACCTTTCTTTTAACTCTTATTCTCATGGGTGGATCCACTTTCCTGATTGGGCTGATCCCATCCTATGCAAGTATTGGAGGCTGGGCACCAGCACTGGTACTGATACTTCGTTTGCTCC
>CBDUBK010000023.1:0-11075 GCA_965365375.1 uncultured bacterium
ATGGTATTTGCCGTAAAAATCGGTGAAAAGCGCTAAATCCAAAAGCTAAAGATCAATAAGTACGAAAGGTTGGACAAGGAGTGATCCTGTTGCTGCTTGGATTCAGCACACCCTGGCGGATCAGTGAAAATTCAAATGCACCTCTCGAATTATTAAAAGCTTTAAGTGATGACATGGTAGCATCGTAGCTGAAAGTAAAAGTATAATCATTATAACCCAGTCCCACCATGGGTATTACCGCTTCTTTATGACGGTAATAAACACCGCCGATGAGCTGGTACATGCCATCTCCTGATAAATTGTAATGGGCAGTAAGTCCTCCTACCAGTTCCTGCACATTGGCCTGGTTGGTATAATAGATGTTGGGATTGATGATCCACTGGTCATTCAGTTTGAAACTTCCATTGAGAAAACCAATATGGCGCATGGGTACTCTTGCAGCCTCACCCGAAGAATCAATGAAAAAGGATTCATAGGGTTTATTCACATGGTGCGCTGAATAACCTCCGTTCACATAGATATTATCGGTAGGGAAATAAGCATAGTTCATACCCACCTGCATATCGAGGTAACTCACATTATTGCGGTCCAGCATAGCGCTGGTAGGTAATTTATTATCGAAGAATTTACCGTCAAACTGGTCAGGGAATTTAAGATTGGTAACATTGATCTGTTTATTGGCCCATCCAACATTAAAACCAAGGCTCAGCAAACTTGAAAATCCAAGCATCTGGTGATAAGCTACAGAACCATAGATCTTGGTGGAAGTAAGGTTACCACTTCCGGCCACATCTCTCAGGATCACACCTCCCACACCCATCCAGCCGTTTTCAAAACGGTCACGGAGTATCTGCGCATCCGCGAATGCACTCATGGTTTTGTAAGGCACGGTCATGATGGATGACCACTGGTTCCTGTAATTGATACCAAGCCTGTAATCCCCATCAGGAATAAAGCCGGTATTGGCTGGATTGGTGGTCAGGGGAGAATTGAAGAACTGCGAAAAATGCAGATCCTGGGCCCGGCTGTTCAAGCCATGCAGGAAGCACGCTGCCAGCAGGAGCGTCCTGAGACCATATGAGGTGAATGTTTTTACCACAACTATCTTATTAACGTTATATCTCCCGTTTTAGTTGTTTTGGTTCCATCCGAAAATTCCACACTGAGTGTATAAGCATACACATCCATCGGAAGCAGTTTTCCTTTGAAATATCCATCCCAGCCAATATGCTTGCTATTGGTCTCGAAAACTTTCTCACCCCAGCGGGCATAGATGGTAAATTTCATTTTTGCAATTCCAAAGCCACGCACATATACCTGGCTGTTGACACCACCTTTTCCAGGTGTAAAGGCATTGGGAACATCAACGGCAGCTTCAATGAGCATTTTTACATCCTTGCAAACCGTATCAGGACAGCCAGCCTGGTTGTAGGCAATGAGACAGGCATTAAAAGTTTGAGAAGAAATATACTCATGCTGGATCACCTGCCTGGAAGTTGTGACAAGAGAATCCCCATCTCCGAAAAGCCATTTGAAACTTACCGCATCCGGTGAGGAGTTGTTGGTAAATGAAATGGGTGTATTCACCAGCGGAGGCTGGGGGGAAGCTGTGAAATCAGCCACCGGTTTACCCTGCACAGTGACCGTGAATGTGGTGGTATCTGAAATATTACAGGTAGCAGAATCAATCGCGATCAGCGTGACCGTATATGTGCCTGGCAAAGTATACAGGTGCGTTGGGTTCATTGCAGTGGAAGGCGTGGGATCATTCGGATCTCCGAAATCCCATATGAACTGCGCACCCGCCTGTGATTCATTGGTGAATTGTGCGGTATAAGGCGCACAACCTAACGGCGGTGTATCAAAATCCGCTTCCACCAGTGATGCTACCCTGATCTGCTTTACAACTGTGTCAGGGAAATTACAATAGACCGAATCGTTCAGGAACATCCGCACAGTATAAGTTCCCGGGCTTGCATAATTATGAAATACCGGGCCAGGACCAGTTGTTACCCTGGGTGAATTATCACCAAAATCCCAGATAAAGGAAGTAGGACCAAATGGTCTTGCGGCAGGCGGAACTGATAAATTATCAAACCGGTATTTGAACGAATCGCAGGGATTCAATTTAACTGCATTATAGTCCAGTGTGGCCCTTAGATTACTTACTGTGATAGTAGTATAAGATGTGTCCCTGATATTACAACTATTGGAATCGATCGCTACCAGCATCACCTGGTACACACCAACAGCCGTATAGGTATGCGTTGCATTGGGAACATCCGTAATCAATGGGGGAGCTGCAGGATCATCACCAAAATACCATTCATAGCTCTGGGCTGTAAGAACAGTATCAATAAAATCAATGGTTAATGGAACACATCCACTGTTGCCCCGGGTAGTTGCATCAATATATGATTGAACACCGCTGCCAACCCCAGCAAGGTTGAATGCGATCTTCACCATGGCCATATTACAAAATGCAGATGCAGGCTTTTGTGGAGCGAATACACCAGGAGTTGTAGGGAAGGCCGCGTTGTTACCGCAGCTTGCACACATAGCCTGGTAAATCACGCCATTTTCATCAAAACGGCTGGTACCGCCATCCACATGATCATGGTAAGTTGATGTGTTATTCTGTCCAAAGAAACTTCCGTACAACTGGGATGCAGCATCTTTTTTCAAAACGAAAAAATAAAAATCACCACCCAGTCCATTAGGAAAAATATCAGGTGTGTTTTTAATGGCATCGGGTGTTACGGTAAGCCCCTGCACCCCGGCATTTGGGAAATTCGAATCACCGCCCCAGCCTGAAACATATACGTTTTCACAGCGGTCTACCAGGAAGGCAACAGGTGAAATATCAGGATTGGCTTCACCCTTTCCGAAAGTGGTGGAATAAACAAAAGCTGATAGGTTGGGTTGGAGTTTAGCTATGAACTGTTTGCCATTTGGCTGGCTCCATGGCGCATTGAAAGGCTGCCAGGTGCCACGGGTAGTCCCCACGACATATGGGAATCCCTTGCTGTCGAATTTAATACCATAGATCTGGTCAATAGCAGCGGTACCAATATATGCCAGACGGGTAAGGGTTGATCCATCATTACTGATAACTGCAATGAACCCATCGATCGTACCCCTGTTGGTAGGACCAACTGTTCCAGCTGTATTGAATTTTGTCTGCAGGTCGGTACTCATGGTACCACCGGCAACGTAAATGGAATTATCAGGTGCAATGGATAAAACATAAGCTGCATCGGGAGCATTGCCACCCAGGTAAGAACTGAAAAGAAGATTGACAGAAGGATTGAATTTTAATACTACTCCATCCTGGTCACCACCACTGGTTGACTGGAAGCCACCAACTATGGGAAAATTACTGGAACGGGTACAGGAGGCTACATAAATATTACCGGCTGCATCAATATTCACTTCACTTCTTCCATCATCACCATAATTCTGAATAAGCCGGTCATCACCACCTTCATGTGCATCACGGATATTCACGCCATCGAAACCCGAGCCACCAATGGTTTTTGAGCCGATCAAAGCAGTTCCTGAAGCATTGAATTTGGTAACAATGATCTCGTATCCCGCAGGTGTACCGATTGCGGCACCGATCACAGGATAATTATTGGCAGGTGTGGCTCCGACAGAATTGGATCTTCCAGCAAGAATCAGGTTACCCTGCGCATCCGTTATAAGACTGTGAGGCTGTTCAATACCGGAGCCTCCTATATAAGTACTGTAAAGAAGAGTACTTCCGTTAGGACTCAGTTTCATGATGCCGATATCCCATTCGCCTCCATTATGTGTAATATCAAATGCACCTGTAGAAGTTGGGAAACCCTGGGCTCTTACAATACCTCCTCCAAACATGGAACCGTCAGGTCCGTATGTAGCGGTATAACCCCAGTTCTCGGACTGGCTTCCTGAAAAGGAACAGAATTCCAGGGTAGGGTCAATGATCAGTGGAATTTTATTATCAAAAGCCTTAATGTCAAACTGGAGGGTATTATTCTTTCCTACAACATATTTGGCAGCGATCTCATTTTTACCTTTTTCATTAAACTGGTAAGTAAATGGCGCCGACTCCTGGAGGTCACCAAGTGAAGTGCTGATCAACAATTCTTTCCCCTTGGTGCGCAAACCATCTACCCCTGTATATTTTAATTGTATATCTGATACATCTCCTCCCGGGTTTACAATAATGTCATATTTCAATGTGCCCCCGTCGGAATAATATCTAAGGTCAATATTGGGATAAAGGTCTTTGATGGTAATGCCCATATAGATGCGGCAGCCTGTTGCCCACCTGGAGGGGTCATTACCGAGGAAATAATTATTGTACTGGGTCTGTGCTTTATCCGCGACAACTCTCGCCTGGGGACTGGCATTTACAAAACTTACATTGAAAGCATGCGAACGAAGCCGCTGGTCTGTAGGTGTACGCCTGTGTGCATCTTCTGTGATCTTCCGGAGGTCACCATCATGGTGTTTGATCACAGTATAGCCATCCTGGTGAATGAAAAAAGCTCCGTTATAGATCATGCCCATATAGCGGACACGCTCATCCCACTGGCCTTTGTTTTCAACGAATTCAATGTTCTGTGCCCGTACACTGATTCCAAGAAGGCAGGATAAAAAGAAAAGTATGGAAAACTTGTAGCTCAATCTTTTGTCAAATTAAACTAAATATGGCTAAAAATGTTGTACAACGAATGTTAAGATATCCGGCTCCACGGAGTTTTACCATGCAATGACCGCAGATAGTTTTTTAATTGCAAATTTTCTGCCGTTTCCAGTTCCGGATCCTGCTCAATGGTTTGTTCCGCGAGTTCCCTGGCCGCGTCCAGCATTACCTTATCCTGGACTATATCAGCCAGCCGAAAGTTTAATGCCCCGCTCTGCCGTGTGCCTTCAATCTCACCAGGTCCACGCAGTTCAAGATCTTTTTCAGCAATCTCGAAACCATTTACGGTGGAAGTCATGATCTGGATGCGTTTGCGCGCTTCGGCCCCGATCTGGTTGGAGGTCATTAAAATGCAATAACTTTTTTCCGATCCCCTTCCTACCCTTCCACGCAGCTGGTGCAATTGTGATAGCCCGAATTTTTCAGCACTTTCAATAACCATTACCGTGGCATTGGGCACATTCACACCCACCTCGATAACCGTGGTGCTTACCATGATCTGAGTGTCACCTCTCACAAAGCGTTGCATATTGGTTTCTTTCTGTTCAGCAGGTTGCCGGCCATGCACCATGCTGATCCAGTATTTTGGTTCGGGGAAGAAAGCCTTTACATTTTCATAACCACCCATCAGGTGTTCATAATCCAGTTTGGCACTTTCTTCAATCAGGGGAAAAATGATATAGACCTGGCGGCCTGCGTCAATTTCATTGCGGATAAAATCCATCACCTGTGAGCGCCTGTCATCATAACGGTGAACCGTGGTAATGGGTTGCCTGCCCGGTGGCAGTTCGTCCATAATGGAGTAGTCCAGGTCCCCAAAAGCAGTCATGGCAAGGGTTCGCGGAATGGGTGTGGCTGTCATCACAAGGATATGTGGTGGTATGGTTCCTTTTTTCCAGAGCCGGGCTCTTTGTGCCACTCCAAAGCGGTGCTGTTCATCAATAACTGCCAGGCCCAGGTTTTTGAACTGGACCACTTCCTCTATCAATGCATGTGTTCCGATTACTATGTGTGCCTGCCCTTCGGCCAGCTCCTTTAAAATATGTTTCCGGTTTTTGGAAGGGGTAGAACCTGTAAGCAGGTGCATGTTAACCGGAAGATCCTTCAACATTTCCGTGAGTGTAGTAAAATGCTGTTGTGAAAGGATCTCGGTAGGTGCCATGAGGCAGCACTGGTAACCATTATCCAGTGCAAGTAACATGGCGAGCAAGGCAACCATGGTTTTACCACTGCCTACATCTCCCTGCAGCAGGCGGTTCATCTGGTGACCACTTCCCGTGTCAGTCCTGATCTCCCGGATCACTCTTTTTTGAGCGCCAGTCAGTTCAAATGGAAGATACTCCGAATAAAAGCGGTTGAAAAGATCACCAACTTTATGAAATAATACACCTTTGGATTTCCGGTGTCTTTCCGAGCGGACCATGGCAAGCCGCAACTGCGTGATAAAAAGTTCTTCGAATTTCAACCGACGCAACGCCAGGTCATATTGAGAAGGGGAAGAAGGAAAATGTATCTGGCGGTATGCCTCAAACCTCGGCATCAGTTTCAGCTTTGCCAGTAATGACTGGGGAAGATTTTCATGAATATCCCTTTCAGCCAGCAACGAAAACAAAGCCGCGGTTAGTTTACCGATTTGCCTTCCCCCCAGATTTTTTGTTTTAAGTTTTTCGGTTGATGGATAAACCGGCTCCAGGAAATTTTTTCCATTCGGACTTTCCTGTGATGCGAGTTCGAGTTCGGGATGAACGATCTGGGGTTTGCCCATGAAGAATCCAATCTTACCATAGGCCAGGAAAACCTCATCCTGCTTCAATAATTTTTCCACCCAGTGCAGGCCTTTGAACCAGGTCAGTTCCATCACCCCGCTGTTGTCCTTTAAAGTAGCAATGATCCTTTTACTGCTGCCTGACCCTGTCATTTCGTAATACAACAATCTTCCCTGCACCAGTGCATGATCCATAGCGGGAGTAAGCGAGGCAATTGGTGAGATCCTGGTTTTATCGAGGTGGCGATAAGGAAAATGATGGAGCAGGTCATGGAAGGTGAAAATGGCCAGTTCTTTTTTCAGCATGTCTCCACGCA
The DNA here is from genome assembly GCA_965365375.1 of uncultured bacterium. Taxonomy (GTDB): domain Bacteria; phylum Bacteroidota; class Bacteroidia; order Chitinophagales; family Chitinophagaceae; genus Flavisolibacter. Next base: position 6,776 of record CBDUBK010000023.1, read on the forward strand.
GCGGGCCAACACCTTTCAGGTATTCGATCGGACTGGCAAGTATGTTGGGTGAAGTACTGATAAATTGGTTTCGGACAAAAATAAAAGGTAAAGCCGAGGGATGAGCCGGGAAAATCAACAACAGAATGAAGTAAAAAATCCCGGTAATTTTTTCCCGTCAATTTTTAAATCAAATAATAAAAGAGACCGGTGTCTGTAATTCCTGACTTAAAAATTATATGCTGATGCATCCGGATCATTTTTTTGGAGCTTGCTTGAATAAGTATTATTCCCTATTTTGAGGATCCCAAATCCAATATGCATCAAACCATACTTCAGATCAACCTCGTCTTTTCCGATTACAAGTTTGGACTGCTTGCCTTTGTTACGGCATTTGTTGTAGCCATGATCGCCATGCCACCATTGATCCGCATGATCTTCCGTTTCAAATTATTTGATGTGCCCGACCTGCGAAAGGAACACGTGTCTCCCATTCCAACAATGGGTGGCATAGCATCCGGCATTGGAATGATAGCGGCCTGCATACTCTGGCTGGATTTTAACCGCGACAGTTTTACGGTTTCTTTCTTCTTTTCCATTGGAGTGCTGCTGGCTGTAGGTATAATGGATGATCTAAAGAACATGCCTGCCCGCTATAAACTTGCCTTGCAGGTTGCGGTTGGCTGCCTGATTGCTTTCAGTGGTGTAAGGATCACCAGCTTCAATGGATTGCTGGGTATTTACGATCTGCCCATTACAGCACAATACAGTTTTACAATACTCGCTATAGCCGGCATTACCAATGCATTCAACCTGATCGACGGGATTGACGGGCTGGCAGGCGGACTTGGTTTTATGAGTCTTGTGATCCTGGGTTTATTCCTCACCATGTCGGGCGATGCGAACAATGCGATCATTGCTTTTGCACTTGGGGGAGGGCTGCTGGGATTTTTGTATTATAATTTTAACCCCGCCCGCATCTTTATGGGAGATACGGGATCACTGGTCCTGGGATTCGTGATCTCGGTTTTATGCATCCGCCTCATCCAGCTTAATACAGCCATGCCGCAGCCCGTGCTGACCCATGTTCCCATTTTTGCCTTGAGCGTTGTGGCCATTCCTGTTTTTGACACCCTGCGTGTATTTGCCATTAGGATCTGGCAGGGGCGTTCACCTTTCTCACCTGATAAGAACCACATTCACCACCTGCTTACCTGTAATGGCTGGAGCCATAGTTTCACTTCCAAGATCATTTGCGGGGTTCACGCCATGATCCTGGTACTGGGTTATTTCCTGAAAAATACCTCCCAGCTTTTGGGACTCGTCATCCTGCTTTGTATGATGCTGCTTATGGTCAAGGTCTTCCAGAAATTAAGATTACCGGAGACGGTGAAGGAGAAGGTTAAGGTAAGTACGGAGTAGCAAGAGTCAAGCGTTCAGTTTCAAGCTACAAGGTACAAGCTGCAAGACCTGAAGGATCATGGTGTCCTTTGATTAATATGAAAAAGTATTTCTCATAATATGCTCCTTTTATTCACCCCCTATACTGCGAAGCATATTGGTTGATTTTCAATTGTTGCAGATTACATTCAACTGCCTGGCTGTTTTAATAATTATTTTTTCATGGCAGGAAAGCTGTCACTTTGTTTAACGGGCAGGATGACCATTGCAATTAAATCGTCATACCTACAAGCCTGTATTGTAACACCTATGGAAGAAATAAAATCCTTTTTTACTGCGGAGTTTCCCTGTTGGTTTTACTTGTTGATAAGGTAAAAGAACTGTGCATAAAAAATCAGACACAGCAAAAAAAAATCGTATAAAGTTTAAGTTTTACATAAAACTTTCTATTTTGTTCGCTGTATCCTTTAAAAACTAAGTGTTTTTACTAACTGCCAATTTCTATGAAACCGATATCCTTATCTAGTGTATTTACTCTGGTAATTACGTTATTTTTCAGTGCTATCTCCCATGCACAAACGTTTGGAGTGAATTCCTCGGCCATCTGGGTCACAGACTGTAATCAAAGCAATTATTATAATACAACAGGAAGCGGCGCCTCACTCATTGGCCCTGCAGGAAATGTATTTAATAATAACCAGTTTGGTGCCCACACAAGAAACTCCGGGACACTTATATTGAGAGGTGCCCAGGTCCGTTCTTTTAAAGCAGCCATTGGTAATGTGTGCAATGTGCGCATGTACTACAGGGTCTACCCGGTTTCGGCTACCCCTGGCAGTTATACATCAATAGATCTTCCTTTTGTAGATGACTGTAATATCATCACAAGCCAGTTTCCTTCAGGCGGACCATGTTCTGCCGGTGACCAGAAATGGAACCGTGTGATACCGGATGGTTCAACAACACCTGCTCCTGTTAACCTTACCAGTTATGCCCGGGGAAATTATGTACTGGAAGCTTATTACGAACTAACAGGTTCTTCTGTATCCGCGGTACTTTGTAATGAAACCGTAACTGAAAACAACAGTGGTAATAATTTCAAAGCCTTCTTTTCCATACAGGAACCTGATGTATCAAGTACCAACCCAACAACCTGTAATGGCTCCCAGGGAAGCATAACCATCACCGACCTTACACCAGGAGTAAGCTACACGGTCAATTATTCAGATGATGGTGTAATGATGGGACCATTGGTTCTAGTTGCCAATGCTTCAGGGCATATAACCATCACGGGTCTCAATGCCGGGATCTATTCAGATTTTGAGTTGATCGCGAATGGTTGCTCCACTTATTTGAATACTGGTGTAATCCTGTCCAACCCGGTATATACACCAACATTTGCTCCCATTGCTCCTTTCTGTGCCGGAACCACACCCCCGGCACTTCCAACAGTGTCCAACAATGGCCTGAGCGGAACCTGGAGTCCTGCTGTGATCAATAACATGGCTTCTGGTTCGTACACTTTTACACCTACAGCCGGACAGTGTGGTATTCCAACCATCCGCAACGTAGTTGTTACGCCTAATACCACACCCGCATTTTCTTTCGGAACATCTTTGAGCATCTGCGCAGGTGGTACCGTACCAACCCTGCCGAATACTTCAAACAACGGTATCTCTGGTACATGGAGCCCTGCAGTGGTTGATAATAATAATTCCGCCACCTACACATTCACACCAACCGCCGGAATTTGTGCAACACCTGCAACCTTTACTGTAACAGTAACCCCTAATATTACACCCGCATTCACTTTCGGAACTTCAGTTTCTGTCTGTGCCAATGCAACCGTACCTGCCCTGCCTGCAACATCCAGTAATGGCATCTCCGGTACCTGGAGTCCTGCTTCAATCAGCAACACCGCTTCGGGCTCGTATACATTTACACCGGCAGCCGGCCAGTGCGCATTACCCTTTACCCTGAACGTTACCGTTACACCCAACACCATTCCGGCATTTAGCTTCGGTACAGCACTTTCAATTTGTTCAGGTGCATCTGTTCCCGCATTGCCTTCCACTTCAGATAATGGTGTGAACGGCAGCTGGAGTCCTGCCACCGTGAGCAACACAGCTTCCGGTGTTTATACATTTACACCTGCAGCAGGAATTTGTGCCACACCGGTAAACTTTACTGTAACGGTAAACCCGAATATCACACCAACATTTGTTTTTGGCACTTCTCTTTCCATTTGTGCCAATGCTTCCGTACCTGCACTTCCCAATACTTCAACAAACGGAATTACAGGTACATGGAGCGCAGCTGCAATTGATAATCTTAATTCAGCCACTTATACATTCACTCCTGCCGCGGGCCAGTGTGCATTGCCTGCCAGCCTGAATGTAACTGTAACACCGAATGTTACGCCATTGTTTACTTTCGGAACTTCACTTTCCATTTGCGCCGGCGCTTCAGTTCCCGCCCTTCCAACGGCTTCCACCAATGGTATCAACGGAACATGGAGTCCTGCAACAGTGAACAACAATGCTTCAGGCAGCTATACGTTTACACCTGCCGCAGGTGTATGTGCCATACCTGTAACATTCACGGTCACAGTTACTCCCAATACAACACCTGTATTTGATTTTGGTAACTCTCTTGTGATCTGTTCGGGTGCCTCCGTACCTGCGCTCCCTGCTGCTTCAAACAATGGCGTGACAGGAACATGGAGCCCTGCAACAGTAAGCAATACCGCTTCCGGCACTTATACATTCACCCCAACAGCAGGCTTGTGTGCTTTACCAGCCAGCTTCAGTGTGACTGTAAATAATAATATCACTCCAACATTTGCCATCGGTACTTCACTTACCATTTGTCTGGGAGGAACAGTTCCTGCGCTCCCTGCCACATCATCAAATGGTATTAC
>CBDUBK010000024.1:0-10982 GCA_965365375.1 uncultured bacterium
GCATCTTATGGAAGTATCTCAGGCCACAACGGGGTCTCATCCTTTTATCTCTACTTCTTGCCGGTGTCAGCCAGTTACTTAACCTGGTAGATCCCCTGATCTTCGGAAAGATCATAGATGATTATGCTACCAACCCGGGCAACCGCACACAGGAAGAATTGACGGCAGGCGTATTAAAATGGCTGGGCATCGCTATAGCTGTTGCCCTGCTTGCCCGCGTGGGCAAATCCTTCCAGGAATATTTTACCAGGCTGGCTGTCCAGAAATTCGGCATGCAGATCTTCAACGACGGTCTCAAACAAACCCTGCGGCTCTCTTTCCAGGAATTTGAAGAACAAAGAAGCGGGGAAACACTTTCAGTTTTGCAGAAGGTGCGCAACGATACCCAGCAATTCATCAATGCTTTTATCAACATTCTTTTTTCTTCCCTCATCGGCATGGGTTTTCTCATCTGGTATTCCATCACGAAAAACTGGATGCTTATACCGGTATTCGTGATCGGCATCCTCGTACTCGGTTCACTTACCGGTTTGCTGAGTAAAAAAATAAAAACCACCCAGCGCTCCATCAACCGTGAAACGAATAAAATGTCAGGTGTCATTACCGAATCACTTAGGAATATCGAACTGGTAAAAAGCCTGGGGCTTACTTTCCCGGAGATCCGTCGCCTGCGCCTGCAGACGCTCAAAATTTTCGAGCTGGAAATGACCAAGGTAAAAAAAGTGCGGACACTCTCTTTCATGCAGGGAAGTACCCTGAGCATACTCAAACATTCCATACTTTTCATTTTGCTCTGGCTCATCTTCAGGCAGGAACTTTCAACCGGTGAACTGATCACCATGCAGTTTATTTCCACTTCCATCTTTGGTCCCCTGCAGGACCTTGGAAATATTATTTTGAGCTATCGTGAAGTGGAAGCCTCTGTCAGCAATTTTGACCAGCTGATGAGTAAACCAATTGAACAAAGACCTGAACAGCCGGTTGATATCGGCGATTTAGATATGATCCAGTTCAGGGATGTGGTCTTTCATCATAAAACAGCTGCGCATAATGCCATCGATGGTATTTCGTTCCAGGTGCGGACAGGAGAGACCATCGCTTTTGTAGGACCATCAGGTTCCGGTAAGTCCACGCTGGTGAAACTGCTGGTAGGATTGTACAAGCCGGTTGAAGGAGAGATCTATTTCAATAATGAAGCGTCTGTGGATATCCGTTATAATGAACTCCGAAGACAAATCGGTTTCGTGACACAGGACACCCAGCTTTTTGCAGGCACTATCAGGGAGAATTTATTGTTTGTGAAAGCGGATGCGACCTCAGAAGAAATGCTAGAAGCACTGCACAAGGCTTCATGCGATTATTTACTCCAGCGTTCCTCAAGAGGACTCGATACCATCCTGGGTGAAGGCGGTATGAAACTATCTGGTGGTGAGAAACAGAGGATCTCCATTGCCAGGGCTTTATTGAGACACCCAAGGCTATTGATCTTTGATGAAGCTACATCAGCGCTGGATTCCCTTACGGAGGAAGATATCACCAATACCATCAGGGAAATTTCTGATAGCAGGGAACAGATCACGATTTTGATTGCACACCGTCTTTCTACCATCATGCATGCCGATGTGATCTATGTTCTGGAAAAGGGAAGGATCGTTGAAACCGGTACGCATGCGGAGCTGCTGGTGCAAAAGGGATTGTATTATGCGATGTGGAGGCAGCAGGTTGGAGAGCGGAGAGAGCGGGTTTCCGTTAAGGTTGATAAAATTCCGAACGAAGATGATTGATTTTTTACCGCCAAGAAAGAAGGACGCCAAGAGAGGCCTTTGGCTGTTAGCTATTGGCCTTTGGCTTTATACCTTCTAAAAACTAGTTTGCTTCTTTGCCGTTATTGTGTGAATCTTTTTTTAGCCGGGAAGACGGGAAGGCGGTAAGTAGAGGTTGTGAAAATGCAATGCCCTACTGACTTCTGATTACCCCTGTGCATACTACATTCTTTGGTAAAATTACTTCCCGTCTTCCCGCTGCGTCAGCCGACCGCGTGCGCCGAAGTTTTAATGGAGACGCAAGCTTCAGCGAAGGCTGGCCTTCCCGGCCATACCTTTCATCTTATTACTTTCTTAAACAAATTCAACTTCCCCTTAAATGGCGGGTACTTAACAGAAGGATCAAACCAGGTTGGTGTTTTCATCACTGCTTTTTTATGGCTGAAAACATCAAAGGAAAACTTTCCATGATAAGCACCCATACCACTATTTCCCCTTCCTCCAAAAGGAAGATTTACATTGGTCAGGTGCCAGCTCGCATTATTCACACAACCACCGCCAAAAGGCACCTGCTCGAGCCATCTCTCTTCTTTATTACGGTCACTTGTAAAAACATAAAAAGCCAAAGGCTCAGGATTACGGTTTATGATATTCCTGGCTTCCTCAAATGAATTAAACCCGATCACAGGCAATATGGGACCAAAGATCTCTTCCCCCATCACCGCTTCCTCAACAGCAACATTTTCCAGTATGGTGGGTTCAATAAAAAGACTGGCCTCATCTTTTTTCCCCCCATGAAACACCTTGCCGTTATCAAGAAGTTTTTCAAGGCGCCTGTATTGTTTAAGGTTGATGATCCTGCCGAAATGTTCAACCTTGTTTGCTTCAGCTGAATAAAATTTCAAAATGCTTTCTTTGAGCGCTTGCAGGAACGCTGCTTTGATCTTTTCGTGCACGAGCAGGTAATCAGGCGCCACGCACATCTGTCCCGCGTTGGAAAACTTGGTCAGCGCGATCCTTTTGGCAGTGATCTTAATATTGGCATCTTCTTCCACTATGCACGGGCTTTTTCCTCCCAGTTCCAGGGTAACGGGTACCAGTTTTTTAGCAGCCATTTCATAAATACGCCTGCCTACTTCGGTGCCGCCCGTATAAAAAACATGGTTGAACCGGAAACCATTCATCATGGCAGGGATCACAGATGCGCCGTCGCCCTCTACAATTTTTATATAGGCAGGATCAAAATTTTCTTCGATGATTTTTTTCATCACGGCTGCTGTTGCCGGTGCGAATTCGCTTGGTTTCAACACCACGCAGTTGCCTGCTGCCATGGCACCGACAAGAGGATTGAATAATAATTGCAGGGGATAATTCCAGGGACCAATAATCAGTACTACACCCAGGGGTTCTTTGTAGATATAACTGCGGGAAGGAAAGTTCAATAGATTGGTTCCTGCTTTTTCAGGCCTCATCCAGCGCTTCAGGTTCTTCAAGGCATTGTTGATTTCCACCATTAAAAATCCTGTTTCTGTTACCCAGCTTTCTTCCGGGCTTTTTTTCAGGTCTGTATGCAGGGCTTCATGGAGATCCTGCTCATGCAGGAGAATGGCATTTTTCAGTTTTGTCAATTGTTCCTTGCGGAAAGCATAACCGAAGCTGGAATGCCCGTCAAAAAATTCCTGCATTTTATGCAGTTCCTGTATGATCTGGTCCATAAGCAAAGAAACAATAATAAAAACCAGGGAGAAAAAGGGGGTACATCCTTATTTTTGACATTCAAATCAGCAGATGCGTATACATAAAGAAGGCTATCCCACCATTATCATCACGACTGTAGTTGTTGCTGCCATTTTATTGCTTACCGTATTGCTGATCATGCCGGCCTATCCTATCGTGGGCTGGATCCTGGCTGTGGCCATTATCGGTCTCCTGATCTTCATACTTTCATTTTTCAGGATACCTGCAAGAACCTATCATGAAGGCGAGGATTCTATTGTTGCTCCCTGTGATGGTACCGTGGTGGTAATTGAAGAAGTGGATGCGGATGAATATTTCAAAGACAAAAGATTACAGGTCTCCATCTTCATGAGCCCGCTGAATGTGCATGTGAACCGCAACCCCGTAAGTGGGCAGGTGATGTACAGCCAGTATCACAAGGGAAAATACCTGGTGGCATGGCACCCCAAATCTTCTACAGAGAATGAAAGGCACTCCGTTGTTTATAAAAAAGACGGAAAGGAACTGCTCACCAAACAAATCGCAGGTGCGCTGGCAAAAAGGATCGTCAATTATCTCAAACCCGGTGACCAGGTTTTGCAGGGCGCGGAAATGGGATTCATTAAATTCGGTTCAAGGGTGGACCTTCTCTTGCCTCTTGATACGAAGCTTGATGTCAAACTCAACCAGAAGGTAAAGGGTGGTGTTACCGTCCTTGGAAAATGGTAAGTGTTTCACGCTAAAATTTCCTAACTTCTACATGCTTTCAAAATAGCCTGACAAGGCCTGGCCTGTTAACCATTAAAAAAAACCTGGATGAAAAAGTATCTCCTCATTGCCGGTTTTGCACTTATCACCACCGCGGGTGTTACTGCTACAGTTTTAAGCAGCAATAACAAAAAAGAAAAAAAGAACAAGGTGAAAAAGGAATGTGTGTGGAAAAAGAGCTGTTCCAAATCAGCAAGAACAGCGAGTTATTGATTTTTGCCGCAAAGGTGGAAAGCGCAAAGGATGTAAAATATTCTTTGCGCTTTTTTATTGTGAAGGTTTTTAGCCGGGAAGACGGGAAGGCGGTAAGTAATGGCTGTAAGCAATTAGTGGACTCCTGTTAGCGTAGTTATCTCTTTCTTTGATGAAACTACTTACCGCCTTCCCGCCTTCCCGGCTATCTTCTAACAGTTATAAAAACACTTTTAATTCATTCAAATTCCGAATGGTATAAGTTGGTTTCAGATCCTGTGGCGCATCATTAAAATTCACATGCACCTGGTCCATACCCGCATTCATTGCACCAAGTACATCCACATCCAATCCATCACCAATCATAATACTTTCTTCTGCTGTGCAACCTGCCAGGTTCATGGCAAAATCAAAAATTTCCTTCTGCGGCTTCAGGCTGTTGGAGCCCTCGGAAGTGATCACCTCTTCAAAAAAAACATCAAGCCCCGAAGTTTTTAGTTTGCTGTGCTGCGTTTTTTCAAAACCATTAGTGATGATATGCATGCGGTAACCCTTGCCTGCCAGGTATTGCAATACTTCAGTGGTGTTGGGAAACAGGATCGTACGGGTAGGTAATAGCTGCAGGAACAGTTCACTCATCTGTCTCGCCAGGTCTTCATCCGCTATCTTGAAATCCAGCAGGGTAAGCCACATCCTTTTCAGCCTGAGTTCTTCCTGCCTGATAAATCCATTGCGGTAACGGGCCCAGAGTTTTTCATTATGCTGCAGGTAGTTCTTGTAAAACATTTCAAAATCATGGACCCCGCGGTTACCCAATTCAAGATCCAGGTGAAGATGTTCGAGAGTGGCTCTTGCATTCGCGTCAAAATCCCAGAGGGTATGGTCAAGGTCAAAAAACAGGTGTTTGTATTTCATGCAGTACTGTTCAAATTACGTTTAGATTTGTAAGAGGCAACAAAAATAAACCTTCGCATATGAATGCAGTGATTACAGGTGCTTCGCGTGGAATAGGAAAAGAAGTGGCAAGAATTTTTGCCCTGCATGGTTATGATCTTTTTTTATGTTCAAGAAATGAGAGCAACCTGCTGGAGATGATGGAAGAGCTGGCTCGCGAATTTCCATCCGTACGCATCCAGGGAAAAGCTTTTGACCTTGGTAAAAAACAACAGGCCATTCTTTTCGGCCAATGGGTAAGCGCACAGGCGCCCTCTATAGATGTACTGGTGAACAATGCGGGTACTTTTATTCCGGGAAATATTTCAGAAGAACCTGATGGTGCACTGGAGACCATGCTGGAAGTAAATCTTTTCAGTGCTTATCATACCACGCGTTCCGTTCTGCCAAAGATGATGGCGGCAAAATCAGGGCACATTTTCACTGTTTGTTCCATTGCAAGTCTTTCTGCCTACCCCAATGGCGGTGCTTACAGCATCAGTAAATATGCATTGCTGGGCATGACCAAAAACCTGAGGAATGAACTAAAGCCCCATGGCATCAAGGTAACAGCCCTTGTTCCCGGTGCTGTTTATACCGATTCATGGAAAGGGAGCGGGGTTGCTGAAGACAGGATCATGGAAGCAAAGGATATTGCCCTGCTGATTTATTCAGCCACCCTGCTTTCACCGCAGGCCGTAGTGGAGGAGATTGTGGTGAGGCCCCAGCTTGGTGATCTCTGACCGTTCATAATTCCAGCCAGCCATCATTGAATAAAGAAGGGGAAAATAAAAAAGGTCCTGTTATTTTTAGTCTATGAGGGTATTCTTCATTTTATTGAACCTGCTTATCTGCTTTACTACAGCAGCGCAAAAAATGCAGACCATCGTGCCTTCGAGTCCTGTAGTGGTCGGCACAGCTTTCCAGGTACAATACGTTGTACTTGATCCCGCAGATCTTACAGGGTTCACGCCACCCCTATTCGAAGATTTTGAAATCGTGAGCGGACCCAATCATTACCGCGGCAATGCTGTATTGAACGGGAGGGTTCAACCCATAGAAAACATCACTTATACCCTTGTGCCCCGGCGAACAGGTAAAATGGTTCTTAAAGGACTTAGAGCCGGTTTTAAATCCGGGATTGAGATGAATAGTGATGATGCAATGATAGAAGTAGTGCCCCAGCCGCCCCAAAGCTTTTCAGCTAAATCAAGTTATACTGATGCGGTTTTGTACGGCCCACCATCAGGTAAAAAAATTGACCAGGTGATTAATGAAAACCTTTTTATCAGGGCAGAAGTCAGTAAAAAGACCTGTTATGTTGGAGAGGCGATCACGGCCTCTTTTAAATTGTATTCAAGACTCCAGTCCTCATCAGAGCTTGTAAGGGTGCCCAGCCTTTATGGTTTTAGTGTGATCGATGTGCTGGACATCAGGGAGGCACACCAGGCAGTGGAGACCATTGACGGGAAGGTTTTTAATACGTCCATACTTCGCCAGGTGCAGCTGTACCCCGAGCAGGCTGGTACCCTGGTGATAGATGAAATGGTTTTGAAAAATGAGATCGAGTTTGATGATTCGCTCGAAAATGATAAAAAAACTGTGGTCCGCAAAGAACTGCGTTCGAAGCCTATTAAGATCGAGGTAAAAGCGATTCCTTTCACGAGACCTGCCCTATACACAGGAGCAGTTGGGTCATTTAAGATTTCATCAAGCCTGGATGCTTACGAAAAAGAAGTCAACCAGCCTGCCCTTTTTAGTGTGAGCATTACCGGGAGTGGCAATTTCATACAGATGTCAGAGCCCATAATCAAATGGCCGGCAGGCGTCGAAAGTTTTGACCCGGTGATCAAAGATGAACTGAATACCTCAAAAGTTCCGGCCGAAGGCATCCGCACTTATGTTTACCAGGTGAGTGCCGACAGTGCAGGCATGTACCGGATCCCTCCTGTGAGTTTTACTTATTTCAACCCCGGTAAGGACAGCTTTAAAACCATTCATACTGCAGCGCTGGATCTCAGGATTGTTCCTGCTGTGGAGAGAAAAAAAGAAAAACCATCTGTTTCGGCTTCTGCTGGTCAGGGTTACTGGCCCTGGCTGGTGGCGGTATTGGGTGTGGGCTTCCTGGCTGCCTGGTTATTAAGCAGAAAAAGGAAACCAGCGCCGATTATTGAGGTACCGGAAAAACCTGTTTCGCTCACTGAAAAATGCAGGGCCCTTGACCTCGAAAATATGGATGACAGGGAAGCCTGCGTGCAGGTGAATAAATTATTATCAGAACTGCAGAGAGCTTATCCATCCATGAGTGCTGAACAAAAACTGGAACTGGAAGCAATCCGAAATGACTGCCAGTTGCTGGCCTATTCAAATGTGGAGGTTTCAGGCAAAAAGCAGGAACTGAAAGAAAAAACAGTCAGGCTTTCATCAGGTCTGGAGGGCGGAAACTATATTTCATAGTTATTCACCCTATCCTGGCTGGTGAAGCAAAGTCTCGCAGCCTTAAACTCACTCCGCATACTTATACCCTACTCCTCTTACCGAATGGAAATACTTCGGATTACGGCTGTCGGCTTCAAAATATTTCCGGAAGTTGAGAATAAAATTATCGATCGTGCGGGTGGTAGGATATACATTATAACCCCAGACCGATTGCAGGATCTTTTCCCTTGGCACTACCTCGTTCTTATTTTCGATTAAGAGTTTGAGGAGCATCGCTTCCTTCTTACTCAGCTGGATCTTATCTCCCTGTGAATTGGTTGCTTCCTGGGCTTTGAAATCAATGGTGTGTCCACCAAAGCTGTATACATCACCCACAGATGATTTATCCTGGAGTCTTTTATTCTTCAGGATCAGCTTCTGCACGCGCAGGAGTAATTCCTCCAGGTTGAAGGGTTTGGTGAGATAGTCATCTGCACCTTTCTTCAAACCCTGTACGCGGTCTGCGCTGCTGTCTTTCGCGCTCAGGATTAGGATGGGTACTTCAGTGTTGGTGAGCCTTATGTTTTGTGTAACATTGAACCCGTCAATTTCAGGGATCATGATATCAAGTATGATCAGGTCGAAATATTCATTCTGCACAGCCTTCATGGCAGCAATGCCATCAAAGGCGCTGGTCACCTGGTAACCCTCCAGTTCCAGGTTCATCTTCAAAGCCTCGTGCAGGTTCTCTTCGTCCTCTACAAGCAGGATCGAAGGTTTGGTAGAATTATACATTCAAAAAATTTAGATTCTGAAACTCACGATAAAATTACTGCCTTGCGGCTGATTATCGGTGATGCTTACGCTGCCTTTATGATCTTCAGCGATTTTCTTACAGAGATAGAGACCAAGTCCGGTCCCCTTGGCAACCCTCGTGGTTTCATTTCCGACGCGGTAGAATTTTTTGAACACCTCCTTTTTTTCTTTATCACTGATACCCGCACCGTGATCACTCACCTGCAAAATTACCTTCTCCTTATTCGTGTAAAGTTTCAGGCCGATAGGCTGGTCCGGGGCTGAATATTTATTGGCATTCTCCAGTAAATTACTTAGCATCAGTTTCAAGAGAAGTGCATCGCCGGTAATGTCTATATCCGCACCTATATCCGTTTGCAATTTTCTTCCAGGATAACGGGCCGAGAAATGCACCGCCACATCCTGCACCAGGTCGGAGAGGCTGAGCTCCTCCTTGTTCATGGAGTAAGCATTTACATCCAGCTGGGAAGAGATCAGGATATTATTGATCAGGGCATCAAGCCTCATGGTTTCCTGCAGGGTCATCTGAACGATCTTTTCTTTTTTGGATTCATCCAGTTTATGTCTTTGCAGGGTTTCCAAATTCAGTCTTGATACGGCAATGGGTGTTTTAAGTTCATGGGTGATGGCCATCACAAAATTCTGTTGCTGCTGCTGGAACCTGAATTGTTTTCTTACCGAGCGGTACACGTAAAATGCCCCAAAAAGGATCAGCACCAGGAAGGTCACACCTTCCCAGATATACTTGGCCTGGTTGCGTTTTCTTTCATCTTCAAATCCTGCAAGGGCTTCCTGGTAGGAAATGGAATCTGAAGGATGGATGCCGGATAATGCTTCACGGTGCAGCCGGTACATATCCTCATTTTGCGTGAGCAGGGAAATAAGCCACCAGAGCAGGGCGGCAATAATATAAACCAGCAAGACCCAGTAGATGATGGTGGTTTTCTTTTTATGCGCCTCCATCTTACCTGGTTTTCTTTTCTATGCGCAGTCCCACGTTCATCACATGGGGCAGTGGATCGTCGCGCATGATTTGTTCAATCGTAAAACTGTACAAACCTTTTTTCAGCATAAAACCATTTTCCGGGGTAACCCTCACGCGGTGTTCATAAAGGTCATCCATTGCGGAACCCAGCCAGCCTTTTTCATTACTGGCCAGGGAAAGTTCCAGCTGTTCTGAATAAGCCGTATCAGCAGGCGGCTGGATGGTGAGCCTTACCCAGATATTATTGTAATTGTATTTTTCATTATGCCGCAGTACCACAAATAACTGGTAGGGGGAAGTGGTATCGGTAATGTTGAACTCGAACTTTGGTTTAAAAGAAGACTGCCATGCATGCCCGGGCACGGGAACATTTTTTTCATACAGATCGATCGTTTGGCAGGAAGCAAATTGCAGGCAGGCAGCCAGTAGCAATAAACCAGGAAAAGCGTGCATTTTCTTTGATGCCTTCATGTTACAAATCTAAGTACTAAGCTTTATGCCCGGAAGGTTTTACAATACATTCAGCACCTGTTCCTTGGCTTTTTCCAGTTCATCCTTCATCAGTACTACGGATTTCTGGATAGAGGCATCATAGGCCTTGGCCCCGGTGGTATTGATCTCCCTCCCGATCTCCTGGAGAATAAAAGAAAGTTTTTTACCCTTCATATCTTCTTCTTCATTCAATACCGACACAAAATATTCGCAGTGGTTTTTGAGGCGTACCTGCTCTTCACTGATATCGATTTTTTCGATATAGTAAATCAATTCCTGTTCAAGCCGGTTGCCATCATAATTTTCTTTGCCCACATTTTCTTCAAGCAGCCTGGTAATACCTTCACGGATCTTTTGCTGGCGTAAGGGCTCAAGCCTGATCACTTCTTCCTGCTGTTTCAGGATATTATCAATTCTCAACTGAAGGTCGGCCTTGAGTGACTTGCCTTCTTCAACGCGGTGATAATTCAGATCATCAATGGCTGCCCTGATCACAGTGGTAAAAGATTTCCATTCATCATCCGTAAGGGTTTCCCCGGTAGGGGTAATAACCTCGGGTAATTTTATGAGAGTGCTCAGAATTCCTGAAGGATCAAGACCCAGTTCGCTTGACAGGGTTTGAAGCGGTTTATAATAAGCACGGGCCAGTTCGATGTTAATGCTTACTGGTTTGGAGCTGCCGGTTTCTTTGAGACTGATGGTGCAATCAATAGATCCGCGGTTCAGTTGTTCAGAAAGAATTTTACGGATATCAAATTCAAATGGCTTGAGAAAAGCGGGCATTTTCAATTGGAGTTCAAACTGTTTTCCATTGAGGGATTTGATATCAATGAGGAATGTTTTGTCACCTACGTTCTGCTCTGCTCTGCCGAAGCCTGTCATGGACTTGATCATGTAAA
>CBDUBK010000025.1:0-10881 GCA_965365375.1 uncultured bacterium
GGTCAAAGAAATTCCGCAATGCTTCATATTCCCCGGGCTGGAAAACAGTCTGCGATAATTTAACGCTTGAACGAAGCGAGACCGTATTTCCTGAATAAGCCAGGAGGTATTCAAAAATATTCTCACCAGCTGAATCAATTTTCGCAATGATTTGCCTGGGCAGGAATTCCGGTTCATATCCTTCCGGCACAGGAAGAGTCAGCAGGAAAGTTTCATCAAGGGCATAAGGCATTTCAACCGGGTACTTCCTGGAATTTGCCTGGAAAGGATTGCTCTTGTACCCTTCGCCAAATAATGGATTAATGACTATTAGATCTTCATTCCCGGGACGGATCATAAGTTTATATTCCATGCCGAGTGGAAAATCATACTGGTCTAATGAATCTATCTGCAGCTTCTCCACGCTTACTTCCTGTCCGTAATGCTGCTGAAATTCCCTTTGAAAATTTTCCATGCCCTGTTGCCTTACCTGGCCTCGTATCTGGTAAGATTCATAATAACCGGGAATTTGTTTTACTGTAGCGCTCCAGGCTTCATCCTTTTTTCCTGGCTGGATGAATACAGCGGTGAGCTTTGTTTCTTTCAACTGGCTGGCATTAAAGTAAACGGCTTTTGCTTCTTCATCCAGGATCCTCGCATGCCCGTTATAACATTCAGGTAATAATTTTCCAAAACCGAGTAAAGGCCGGCTCGCATCGAGGAAAATAGCCTTCCCATTTAATTCAACCCGGGCAATAACATAATTGAAAGCGGTCACCATGGGATAATCTTCCTGCACGTACCCATGATCAGTAGTGCTGAGTATTACCGGATCAGCAATGGCACCAGCCTGTTTTAACAAGGCAGTCAGTAATAAATTGATGTCAGCAACCGAACCACTCCTGTTCTTCCATAACTGACGGAAATTTTTCTCCCTCCAGATGGTATTGTAATCTGTACAGCTGAAATGATCCCTTACATACCGGTAGATCATTTCAACACTGTCAGTCATTGTTTTTGCACCGGCAACTATTCTATCCACTTCAGGTTTGAGCCAGTTATTAAGCGGGTCGGCAGGATCACCGAATTGTTCGGACAACAATAATTTTTCAGCCAGCTGCGGCCAGGTATTGGTAAACGATTTAGGAGTAAGGGGTGCATTGTGCGCTGAAAGCTGGAACTCAAGCCGTGCAATATGATTTTTAATAGTGGAAGTAAAATTCTCTGTTTTTATGGCCGGCACATCTTTTTGTACCCAGCGGTAATCCGTTACAATCGTTGAAAAATGATATCGCTGTCCTGCAGGACCTTCTTCCTTTAAAACAACAAAACTGGCCCCGCGTTCTTTTTTCTGGTTGATAAAATAATCCTGGTATCCATAACTGATAATGCCATAACTGAAAAACCTGGGAAGACTTAATTTGCACTCACTCCACAGGACCGGTAAGGAACCCTGGAAATACCAGGGATCGAGGTTATGGATAAAATCTGAACTGATCCCGTATTCAATTTCTATGATGGATCCTTCTTTTACAGCAGGCATTAATATTTTTTTCACCTGGAGGTTTTTGTTTACCTGCTCGGTGTAAATACCGGACTTTTCAAGTTTTGACTGCTGCACCTTACCGTCGCGGAGGTTATATGTTACAGCCCTGATGTTTTCTAATTTTTCTACAGAACCACCATCACTGTAAAGCGGTATTTCGATGTCTGCTTCATCAAAAGCTTTCCGGTCCAGGATATGTATGACCCTGTGACGCTTAATAACCAGGGAAAACCATCCTTTGGAATTACCTTCTATGCTGGTATAGCCAAGATCAGAAAGCACCACTGCAGCTGCGTTGCTGTCAACCGTATACAATTTTTTGGCAAGGTGCGAGGGAGTTATACTTCCAAATTTTGCAAAAGGATTTGTTTCCTGGGCAGACAGGCTGAAGGATAAAACAATAAAGAAAAATGTAAAAATCCTTTTCATGCACTTGAATGACAATATCCTGATTTTAGTTTGTTTAATAATAAAAAAGTCTCAAACCTATAGCCATTGGCCATTGGCTTTTTGCTATTGGCAATAGCCTAACAATAGCCTTCGTATTTTTGCATGCTTTGTACAATACTCATGCACATACCGCCCTTGTAAAGCAACTGGCCGCTGTAAACGGATTTGACCAGTGCGGCATTGCACGGGCCCAGGTTCTTGATGAGGATGCACGCCGCCTGGAACAATGGCTGCATAAAGGCATGCATGGCGGCATGCAATACATGGAAAACCATTTTGACCTGAGGATAGACCCTACGAAGCTGGTACCGGGTGCCAAATCGGTTATCACCCTGCTCAAAAATTATTACCCTGCCCAAAACCTGGACACAGCTTACCGGATCTCGAAATATGCTTACGGAGAAGATTACCACGAAGTGATCAAATCGCGTCTTAAACAAATGATATCGGAGCTGCAGGAAAAGATCGGGCAGTTTGCCGGCCGTGGATTTGTGGACAGCGCCCCCGTACTCGAACGAAGCTGGGCCCAGAAAAGCGGCCTGGGCTGGATCGGCAAAAACGGCAACCTGATTTCAAAACAAAACGGTTCATTCTATTTTATTGCAACACTGATCGTAGACCTTCCATTGGAATATGATGATCCATTTGCCAGAGATTATTGCGGCAGCTGCACGAGGTGCATTGATGCCTGTCCCACTGATGCCATCCTTCCTGATAAAACCATTAATGGCAGCCAGTGCATTTCTTATTATACGATCGAATTGAAAGAAGAGCTGATACCCGTGGAAATGAAAGGGAAGTTTGACAACTGGATGTTTGGCTGTGATGCCTGCCAGGATGTTTGTCCCTGGAACCGCTTCAGTAAGCCCAATGGTGAAAAAGCTTTCAATCCTCTTCCGGAACTTCTGAATCTTTCTACCAATGAATGGGAAGCAATGAGCGAGGAAGCATTTAAAAAAATCTTTAAGACCTCCCCGCTCCGCAGATCAAAACACAAGGGAATTCAACGCAATATTAAATTCTTAAAAACTTAAGCCGGCTTTAAGGGTCAGCCGCCTGAAGGTATATTTCATTACTTCTGAATTTGGATCACTGTATGTGTATTGGGTGGTTTGCGTAATATTTTTTTGTGAATATCCGACGCTGATATTAAACCCAGCATTCTTTTCCATCGCCCACTGGTAACCTACACCGATATCATAATACCTCCTGCCACTATAAATACTGTTCATATACATGTTGCTTTCGGTTTCATCAAAAACAACTGTTTTACCAAAGTCAGCAAAAAGAAATGGTGAATTCGGCCTGTCAAAAATCTTTTTACGGAGATCTATAAAAAGAGGTGCGGAGTTCCTGAAATAATCGTCGATCCCTGCCCCCAGGCCAAGCGCCCAGGTTTTGTATTTTACACCCTGTATGGTTTGCAGCAGGAATCCCGGGTCCTGTACACCGTGTATCAGCCCAGCCTGTACCAATCCATGATATTTGATCCTGGATTGGGCCTTGGAAAAAAGACAGCAGCCAGCGAAAATGGCGGTCAGTAATATTTTGAGTTTCATACTTGAATTTTTAGTGAACCGCGATCTTACTTCTCAACCTCAGGCTGGAAGGATTGGTATAATCATACTGGTAAAGGCCATCCTTCGCTACCACGAGTGCATTACCATTCCAGGCAATTACATCGAAAGTTTCAATATTGCTGATATGTTGCAACAGTTCCAGCTGGTTTACATTAGAGGCATTATAAACCTTAAGCCCCTGCTTGCCATCACAGATAAAAAGAATATTCCCATCCTTGGATAAACCATGAGGGTTGCTCAGCTGGTAGGTTTTGATCAGTGTTGGACTGCTGAGATTACTGATATTCAGGATATCCAGCTGGTTGGTAAAACCCTGGCAGGTATTACCTGAACGCAGCGTTACATATGCATAATCCTGGTCGGCTATCACAGGGTCACAGGTACGGGCATGCGTAAATAAGCCTTCCTGTGTTGGCTGGTCAGGGTTGGTGATATTATAGATATACATACCGGTCATGGAACCAATGAAAAGTTTATTGCGGAAAGGATAAACAGTTTCGATATTGGAACCAATGTATTTGTTTGCAGTATTCACCGGGTTTTCAGGCTGGCTGATATCAAATACATCCAGGTCGGCATTGCCTACTGTATAAAGCCTTGAGTTGGTAATGGCAAAACGTGCCATGGATCCACCCATTCCATAAGGAGAAGCTGAAGCAGCAGAACCAAGGCCGTTGTTGAAAGTTCCACCATCACTCATTGCGGAATACGCAAGGAAGACCTCTCCCCTTCTTACCCATTGGCTGAGTTCTCCTTTCTCAGTAATGGTTGTATCTCTTTTTTCCCATTTGGCCAGAACCCTTGTGCTGTCCGGCCTGAAGAATTCATAATAGCGTGCAGGAAATACATTGTCAATCACTTTCTTTAAAACCACCTGGTGGGGGTTGGTTATATCAATCGCCACCATGTCAATATACAGATCGGCATAGAGGGTATTGCCTTTGACCGCTAGGTCCATACAACCTGGTATATCAATGAAGGCGATATTCTGTGGCTGGTCGGGATTGGCATTATTGATCACATGAATGCCTTTGTCAATTTCGTTGAGGAAAATATACTGTCCTTTGATATATAATTTACCAGGACGCTCCACCGGTTGTGGCGCATTGCTTTTAATATTGGCTCTCACTTCATCGGTTGTCCTGTAAATGGGCTTGTAATAAGTGTAGGTGTAAGTGCGGATGTAAGAATCCTTCATACATCCCTGGAAACCTGTGGCCAGGAGTACCAGCACCAGCATGGCTGGCAATGAAAATAATTTTTTCATGAAGCAGTGATTTTGTATCCTGACACAAGGTTCTGGAATAACGTTGCGCCGGTGATCAATTATTGAAAAGAATTTTTGTTTTTAACCCTGCAGTAAAGAAATGTTGTCCCTTGTAGGTCTCTCCTAGCGACATCAGGCTGTATTGAAAATGAGGTCCTGCTGAGACAGATAATTTTCCCAGGGGGAAAGTATAATTCAAACCTCCTTCCGCGAATACCTGGTTCTTCCTGAACTGTTCATCATCTTTCTGGTAAACGCGTGAGAGCTGGTTGAAATGAAGTGCATTGGTTTCAAACAGATGTTGAAATGCAAGACCGCCCATAACCTGCAAAGGGATTTTTTTCAAAGGCCTGTACTCCAGATTCACAGGCACAGACAGGAAATGAAAACGGTTCATGTAATCGTGATACTGAGCGGAAGAATATGCCCCGGAAAGATTACCACTGCTACCGGTTGAAAACGACACAACCTTAAAACCTACCTTCCTGCTTGCAGACAGGTATTGATAGCGGAGGCCTGTGGCAAAGGCAAACTTTTCATTGATCTGTTTTCTCATTACCATGCCTGCTGCAAAAGAAACCGCGTTTTGCATGGGTGAAGGATCAAGGCTCCTGTTCTGAAGGTAGGCAGGCGGAGGTGGTGTATTGCTTGCTGCATCACTCAAATAAGAATTACGACGGGAATTTATGGGCATTCCATCACCGGCTCCAGAGATACCGGCGGCAATATCAAAACCAAATTTCCATTTGCTGCGGCCAAAGGTTTTTGCAGTTGAAGCCCTGTCAACAGCTGAACCTGTCACTTGTGCGAGTAAACGGTTCAACGCATCATCTGATATAGGTGTAATTGCCAAAACGAATTCTTTTTTCCTGGCCTGGCTGTCCACCATATTCACTGGTAATTTTTCCCTTGCAGGCTTTAACTGCGGTACAGGTTCCTGCACATCTTTCACATCAGGGGGAGTAAGGCTCTTTGGTTCAGCACCTCCCTCCTTTTTTATGGTGGTTGGCAACAGTTTTATTTCAGCATTTTTTTTAGAAGATCCAATCCTGTTTTCTGCTGATGATTTATTTTCCCTGGTTCCAGCCTCCTGCTTTTTAGTTGCAGGCCCATGGAATGTTTTTGCGGTTGACAGTTTAACTACATTATTATTTCGGGGTAAGTTCACATCATTTTTTTCAGCAATTTCTTTAGGATACACCTGCTTTGAACCGGGTTGGTCAGCCGGGATAGTGCCTGAAGTTTCAATTTTACCTGAGGAATAATCACCAGCGGGTGATTGTATTGGTAATGATTGTACAGTCTTAGTTTTTTCTACTGCTTCCTGTTGGGCCAGTGTTGAATCGGGTGAGGCATTGATAATAAACCAGGTAATGCCACCTCCCAGGAGCAGGGTAAGAAATGGCAGCCAGAACAGCAGCCGGCGACGATCCTTCTCCTGCCGGATCTGTGCTTCAATCTTCGACCACACAGGCGTAGAGGGAACAAAATCCAGTTCCTCCATTTTTTCCTTCACCTGTTTTTCAAATTCCTTTTGCATATGCCGGTTTTTTTAGATCAGCGTTTTTTTTATCCATCCATTGGATCAGCAGGGCGCGGGCCCTGGCATATTGGGAACGGGAAGTACTCTCCTTAATTCCAAAGATTTTCCCGATCTCAACATGGTTATACCCTTCCACTGCATAGAGGTTGAAAATAGCCTGGTAACCCGGGGGCAGCTGGCGGATAAGCTCTGCCAGTTCACGGGCCTCCATGCGCACTTCAGGATGCACATCATTGTTCACCACGTGCATGTGGTCATCAGTGAACATCAACTCACTCTGGTACCTGATATTTCTTTTGAGATAGTTGATGGCCGTAGTTACCATGATCCTCCTGATCCAGCCACCCAGTTCTCCTTCAAATTTGAACTGGTGCAGGTTAAGAAAAACTTTTACGAATCCTTCCTGCAATACATCCTCTGCGTCGGCAATGGACTTGGTATAGCGGTAACAGACACTCAGCATGGGACCTGCAAAATGGTCATAGAGCTGCTTTTGAGCAGCCGGCCTCCCTTTTAAACAGTCTTTAACCAGTAACTGATAGTCCATGTAACAATGTTCCGCAGCCTTTTGACACCGCAACTTGTGAAAGCGTTGCAGTGAAACCGCTGTTTTTTCCGGGTTAAAGGAAATAAAAATGCAGGGGATAACCCAGCCAATAAGGATTACTGGTTATTGGCAGGTGCAGATTCCGCCCTTTTTTTGAGCTGGTCAAGGCCTTCCTGCATCAGGAGGCCATAGGTATTTTCATAAAAAAGGCTGCCCATTTTCTGCCAGGGATACCATTTGAGGCGGAAATCCATATACCATTGCAGGGTCACAGAATCCACTCCCTCGTAAACGTACACATTCCAGCCATTGATAACAGGGGCTTTTGAACCCTGGCTGAGCTCCATTACTACTGAAGAATCGTTCTGCGAGATGGTATTGAAATTTATTGCAGCGAATTTCCGGGTCGAATCCCCGGGCATATAAGCCGGGTGCCATTCCTTCCAGCGATCCCGGTTCTTTACCAGTTCGAGCACCGAATCCCTGGAAGAACCGATGTTGATGGCTTTGGAGATCCGGATATCGGAAGGGATCAGCAGGGAAAATAAAGTGGCCATGGCAAAAAGAAGTACCACGCTTATCAGGGCCAGTTTGATCAGTCTCACAAAATTTCAGTTTAATCCCAGCGAAAAACTTTCACTGTGGCTATATAAATGATAATGCCCCAAACCAGCAAAATCAGCATCTGCTCCCAGCAGCTTGCCAGGGAAGCTCCTTCAAAGGCCACGTTGCGCATGGCATCATTCACCGCTGTAAGGGGCAGGAATTTGATGATGGGTTGCAGGAATACAGGCAATGATGATTTAGGAAAAAAGGTCCCGGATAAAAAATATTGCGGGAACATAAAAAGGTTGGCATATACAGGGATCACGTTCTGGTTTTTGGAAACAGCACTGATAAAATAACCAAAGCCCATGAATACCAGGAGGGCAAGGAAACTCAGAATAAGCATGTTCACGAAAGTGATCCATCCCTGCGCCAAAGTAAAATCATACACATAATGGCCGAAGGCAATGAGTACTACAACGGTAGTCAGATTGAAGATCACCTTGGAAATACTTTCTCCCAGGATAATGTATTCACGGCGGATGGGTGTTGAATACATTCTTTTTAATACGAGTGTTTCTTTAAGGGAATAGATGGTAAAAGCAATTCCAAAAACAGCTGAGCCTATTAACGCGAAACCGATCATACCAGGAAGGAAGAAGTCGATCATACGGTAACGCCTGCCTTCTTCAACATTTTGTGAGAGGGTTGCAACCGTATTGCGGCCGGGATACATTTTTTTGTCAACCTCCGCAATCGTATGGTTGAAAGCAGATAAAAATTGCTGGTAATCCCGCTGGCTGGCCTCCGATGTGCGGGCATGTACCAGGAAGGGTGTATGCAGGCTGCTGTCTGTATTGGGTTTGATGGATATTATAGCAGCGATCCTTCCTTTTTTGAGTTCTTCATCTACATTTTTTTTGACTGTATCAGCCAGCTTGATGGATGGATTTTGCCTCAATGCCTGGTATAATACACCCGTGGTATCCACATCTTTGGTGAACGCCACTTTAACGGAAGGAATACCGTTTCCGCCCAGTGAACCAAAGATCCAGATGAGGACTATAGGGAAAAATAAACTGAAAAATATAGCCTGGGGACTTCTGAAAGTAGCTTTCAGGCTGGCCTTTGTCACCGCCAGCATGGCCCTGAACTGGTTGTATTTTTTGGACATGCGGAGCGAAAATACGGGGAGATAGGGAATAGACCATGGACTATGGACCATGGACCATGGACTATTGCCGCTGATTCATCACTTTATAATAAATTCAAACGGCAACCTTGCCTGCACACCTGTGCTCATTTCCCTGACCCGCATCAGCTCTTTGTAAATTTTATAATAATCCTCGCCGATCTGCTCACGGATCATTGCCGACGGTTCGGTTTTATTTCTTCCCAGTAATTCATCTACCCAGCTTTTTGTTTCAGGATATTCACGTGTGCCGTATTCTGAAATGCCGGCCAGTTTCGCTGCGCTGTTCACAGCATCCTGCAAACTGCCCATCCTGTCAACGAGACCGATCCTGATGGCATCCATGCCGCTCCATACCCGGCCCTGGGCAATACTGTCAATATAGGTTGTATCTTTTTTCCTGCCGCTTGCTACTCTTTGAAGAAATAGACTGTATATTTTTTCAACGCCGTCCTGCACCTGTTTTTTCTCTGCCGCGTTCAAAGGACGGTGTACACCGGCATCGGCATAAGGACCTGTTTTAACTCCGTCGAATGTGATCCCGAGTTTGTTTTTGAAGAAGCCCTGCATATTCGGCACAATGCCAAATACACCAATGGAACCGGTAATGGTATTGGGACTCGCGAAAATACTGTCGGCCCCGCAGGCGATATAATAACCACCGGATGCTGCCACATCCCCGAAACTTACTACCACAGGTTTTTTATCAGCTTTAGCCATTTGTAATTCCCGCCAGATATTTTCACTGGCGAGTGCACTGCCTCCACCGGAATTAACACGGAGTACAATCGCTTTTACTGAAGCATCCAGCCTTGCCTTACGGATGATATCCCTGAAATGATCTCCACCGATATTATCACTGCCACCCATTCCATCCACAATATTTCCTTCAGCGTAAATGATGGCGATCCTGTTGGACCCTGTCCTCCTCAGGTTCACTGCTTCATTGTATTTATTGATGGTAATGAATCCTAGCTTATCTGTTTTTTCCTTACCAAGTCTTTGTTTGATATCTGTTTTGATCTCATCATCATACTTCACACCGTCAATCAGTTTATAGGTTACGGCATCCTGGGGTGTGGCAATGGCTGCGGTATTTGCCAGCCTGTGAAGTGTTGCCGTATCCACTCCTCTTGACGCGGCTGCCTGCACAAGGAAATGATCGTAGAGGTCACCCAGCCAGGCGATCGTCTGCTCCCTGTTTTCAGGTGTCATCTGGCTGGTACGGAACATCTCCGTTGCACTTTTAAATTTTCCCGCGTAAAATATCTGCGGTTCTATATCCAGCTTTTCCAGCATTTCCTTTATAAAAGCAAGAGTTACTGAAAATCCACGCCAGTCAAAATTTCCTGCGGGATTCACATAAACCTTATCTGCAGCACTGGCAATAAAATAAGCTTCCTGTGTCATCATATCCGCATGCGCGATCACGAATTTCCTGGAAGTCCTGAAATCTGAAATCGCATTGCGCAATTCATGGCTTGAAGCAAAACCATTCCCGTTGAAATCGGCCT
The DNA here is from genome assembly GCA_965365375.1 of uncultured bacterium. Lineage (GTDB taxonomy): Bacteria > Bacteroidota > Bacteroidia > Chitinophagales > Chitinophagaceae > Flavisolibacter. The sequence goes on from CBDUBK010000025.1 coordinate 10,165, forward strand.
TGAGGTAAATGCCTGAAATATTTTTATCTGCCTTGGCATGTGCAATGAGGCGGATCACATCATACAAACCAGGCACATTGCCTTCATCCGACAATGCTGCCAGCGGATTGACCTGCATGTGTTCATGAAAAGTACTGGAAAGGTCGATCACCAGCACGGATTTATCTTCCACCCTTGTTTTTTCTTTGGAGGCAAGGCTGCTCACAATACCAACCATGATCAGCACTGCTATCAGGGTAAAAATGGCGATCGCAAGAAAGGACGCGAAAAAAATCTTCAGAAAGCTTCTCATATACCGGCCGCTTTATTGATTCAAAAATAAAAGATATTTGATGCGGCTTGAAAGATACAACTATGAACGAGGTTTATTTGCTGACCGGCGGGAATATGGGTGAGAGAATGGAAAACCTCGCGAATGCCAGGAAGGCCATTGGCAGGCAATGCGGCCGAATTATAAAAACATCTTCTGTATTTGAAACAGCAGCCTGGGGCAACGAAGACCAGCCTGCATTTCTCAACCAGGTTTTAGTAATAGATACGTGGCTGAAGCCTGAAGAAGTATTGCAAAATATTCTTTCCATTGAGAGAAGCCTGGGAAGGACCAGGGAAAAAAAATATGGTCCGAGGCTGATTGATATTGATATCCTTTTTTACAATGATGAAATTATTGATGAACCGGGATTGGTGGTACCGCATCCCCGGATGCAGTACCGGCGG
>CBDUBK010000026.1:0-10725 GCA_965365375.1 uncultured bacterium
CGCAGCCTATAGCTCGAAGCTTCCCTATCTTTGCTCATGCTCAAAAGCACCCTTTTAGAATCCATACATGCGGCGGCAGCGGAAATGCGCAGGTTCATAGACCTGGATTTCAAGATCTCCAACAAAGAAGGCGTCAACAACCTGGTCACCGAAGTGGACCACGCTTCTGAAAAGGCCATCATGGATGTGATCAAAAAAAACTATCCCGACCACCACATCCTTACCGAAGAAAGCGGTGACCTCGTACAGGATTCAGAATACAAATGGATCATTGATCCCATTGATGGCACAGTAAACTTCGCACACCGTATTCCCATCTGCTGCATATCGATAGGACTTGAGCATAATAAAAAAATGGTGCTTGGAGCGATATACAATCCTTACATAGATGAACTTTTTGTAGCAGAGAAAGGTTGTGGTGCCACCCTCAATGGAAGACCCATCAGTGTTTCCAAAAAACAGAATGTGATCAATGCCTGCCTCGTAACAGGCTTTCCTTATACTTATCTCGATGAACCCAACGGGCCCTTGCAGGTTTTTGAACGTTTCATCCGGAAAGGCATACCTGTACGCAGGCTGGGTTCCGCTGCCATTGACCTTGCCTGGGTAGCCTGCGGTCGTTTTGATGGTTTTTATGAACACCAGTTGCAGGCCTGGGACAGCGCTGCCGGTTTTTTAATGGTGGAAGAAGCGGGAGGCAGGGTCACAGATCTCAGGGGCGGACCTTATTCTCCTTACCAGCCAGGCATTATCGCCAGCAACGGAGTGATGCATGATGAACTCCTTCAGTGGGTGAAGGGTGATCTCCCTAAATCTTAACTTATATTAGCTGCATGAGCCAGGAAAGAACAGAGGTGTCAACTTTGGGTGAGTTTGGTTTGATAGAACATCTTACCAAAAACGTGGAAACACACCAGGCATCCACCATTATTGGCATTGGTGATGATGCTGCGGTGATCGATCATTTTGGCAAGCAGACCGTCATGACCAATGACCTGCTTGTTGAAGGTGTTCACTTCGACCTGATGTACACTCCATTAAAACATTTGGGTTACAAAACCGTTGTTGTCAATGTAAGTGATATCTGCGCGATGAACGCAAACCCTACACATATTGTACTTGGACTTGCATTCAGCAACCGTTTCAGCCTCGAGGCCCTGGAGGAATTTTACGAAGGTGTCTACGCGGCCTGTGAAAAATACCAGGTAGATCTTGTTGGAGGCGATACCACTACATCTCAAAAAGGTTTTATCATTTCCTGTACTGCTGTTGGTGAAGTAGCACCTGATAAATATGTAAAAAGAAGCGGTGCCAAAAAAGGTGAGCTGTTATGTGTAACAGGCGATCTCGGGGGTGCTTACCTCGGCTTAACGCTTCTCGAAAGAGAAAAGAAAATTTTCCTGGAAAGTCCCAAGGTGCAGCCCGATCTTGAAAATGAAAAATACATCGTTGGCCGCATCCTCAAACCTGAAGCAAGAAAAGATGTGATTGAATTTTTTGCCTCAGCGGGTATACAGCCAACATCGATGATCGATATCAGCGACGGCCTTAGTTCCGAGATCCTTCATATCTGCAAACAAAGCGAAGTGGGATGTGTGCTGCATGAAGAGAAAATCCCGATTGGCGAAGAAACCAAAATGGCGGCATTTAAATTCAATCTTGACCCGACAGCCTGCGCATTGAGTGGAGGGGAAGATTATGAATTGCTGTTCACCATCCGCCAGGACGATTATGATTTAATTGCCAACAACCCGGACATTTCCGTGATCGGATACATGACCGACCGCGAAGCCGGGGCGCATATCATTACCAAAGGCGGGGGCAAACATCCCATCACCGCCCAGGGGTGGAATGCATTCAAATGAATCCGTGCTATGAAAATGATTTGTGTTTTGGTTCTGCTGGTATTTTTAAGCAGCTGCGCGGTCAGTAAAAATTACAGTCCTGCAGAAAAATATGGACCCGGCCAGCTGCAGGAAGATTACAGGTTATTCCGCAACATACTGGAAGAGTCTCACCCGAGTTTATACTGGTACACACCGAAAGATACTATTGATCATTATTTTGATAAGGCGGCTTCACAGCTGAATGATTCTTTACCTGAATACAAATTCCGCAATTTATTAAGTTCGGTTTTATCACAGGTCCGTTGCGGGCACACAACAGTCCGCGCCTCAAAAGCTGCAGTAAAATACGCCGAGCGTAACCGCTCCATAGCTTTCCCTCTTAACCTGAAGATCTGGAATGATACTGCCATCATTACTTCAAGCCTTAACCGAAGCGACAGCATGATCCCGCGTGGAAGCAGGCTGTTGTCAATTGAAAACCGTCCAATAGAAAACATTGTTGATTCTTTTTTTAAACATCTTTCCACTGATGGTTATAACCTTACGCATAAATACCAGGTGCTCAGCAATGCGGGCATGTTCAGGAATATGTATGCGGGTTATTATGGATTAAGACCAAGAATGAGGATTGAGTACCTGGATACCGCTGGCATTGTAAATGTTGCTGATGTAAGATGGTATAATCCTTTTGCCGATTCAACTGCAAGAAGACCTTCCGCAAGGCCGGGACCAACAAAACAGGAAAGAAAGGAAATGGCAAGGCGTGCCCAAAGAAACATGCGTATCGATACTGCCTTGAATATGGCGGTTCTTGAAGTGAATTCCTTCACCAGGAAATACCAGCTGCGCAGTTTTTTAAGGCGGTCATTCAAAAAATTGAGAAAAGAAAACATCAATCATCTCGTAGTGGATATGAGGGGCAATGGGGGAGGAAACGTGGTACTTTCCAACCTGCTCACAAAATACATTGCTGATAAACCATTTAAGATCTCCGATAGTTTATATGCTATCACCAACAAAAGTCGGTATGGTAAATACCAGGATAAATATTTTTTCAACCGGCTCTTCTTCATTTTCATGACCCACAGGAAAAAGGATGGGCTTCATCATTTTGGTTTGTATGAAGGGAAGTATTTCAAGCCCCGGAAAAAAAATCATTATGATGGTGAAACCTATATTCTCACCGGTGGAAATACTTTTTCTGCCGCCTCACTTTTCACCAAAGCGCTCAAAGACCAGCCGGATGTAACGGTGATTGGTGAAGAAACGGGTGGTGGCGCATATGGAAATTCTGCATGGCTCATTCCTGATGTTACACTTCCCAATACAGGTGTGAGGTTCCGGCTTCCTCTATTCAGGCTGGTAATTGATAAGGATGAAGAAAAGGGCCGGGGTATTGTACCTGAAGTTTATGCTCCTCCCACGATTGATGCCATCATCCGCATGGAAGATTATAAAATGGATAAGGCCATTGAACTGATCAGGCAGAAAAAGAAGACCTGAGTTTTATTCAATTACCGGGATAATAAAAGGATCTGCGTCTTTCCAGAAAGGAAATTTATTCCTTACTTCTTCGAGGTGCTTTTTGTCCAGGGAAACAGTTTGAACATCTTCTTCATGGGCTTTATGGTAAAGGATCTCACCCAGGGGATCAACCACCATGCTGTCACCACTATGGTTGATTTCATTACCATCAGCGCCGGTCCGGTTTACACCAATTACATAACACTGGTTTTCTATGGCCCTTGCCTGCAAAAGAGTTTTCCAGGCATGGCTTCTGCGCTCCGGCCAGTTGGCAACATAAATCAGCACATCATACTCGAATGATCCGTCTTCCTGGAACTGCTGGCGCGCCCAAACAGGGAAGCGCAGGTCATAACAAACCTGCAGGTTGATCTTCCACCCGTTTACCGATGCAACCAGTCTTTTGTTTCCTGCCGAATAATGCTGGTCTTCACCCGCGAATGCAAAAAGATGTTTTTTATCATAATACCCATACTGCCCGTTGGGCAGCATCCAGATCATGCGGTTATAAAACCTCCCCGCTTCTTCAATGATCACACTTCCGGTTATGATTTTTTTGTTTTCCAATGCTGTGCCTTTCATCCACGCAATAGTGGGCCCTTCCATGGTTTCGGCCAGGGCTTCTGGACGCATGCTGAACCCGGTACTGAACATTTCCGGTAATACAATTACATGTGAGGATGCCGGTATGCCGGAGATCTTTTTTTTGAAAGCTTCCAGGTTAGCCTCCTTATCCTCCCATTGCAGCTGAGCTTGTATCAACGTAAAATTTAAACTCGACATAATGCAAAACAAAATAATTAAATTCGGGTTCCTGCCCTCTGATCTTAATTTTTCTCAAACCTTAACCATGATAAAATTTTTACTCTCAGCCTTAGCCGGCCTGTTGCTTCTATCCTATGCACCAGCCGCAATTGCCCAGCCTCCCGTAGTAAGTTATACCAATTTCATTACCGGCCTTACGGCACCAATCGATCTTGTGAATGCTGGTGATGGGAGCAACCGCCTGTTCGTGGTACAGCAGGGAGGATTAATCCGCCTTTATGAAGGTGGTGTGCTGTACAATTTTCTGAATATGAGCGCTACGGGAGAAAACCTGATTGCCACCGGTGGTGAACAGGGTCTTTTGAGCATGGCCTTTCACCCGGATTATAATGGAACAACTGTTCCTTATTTCTATGTGTATTATACCAATACTGCAGGAGATATTGCACTGCGCCGCTATTCAACAATTGCAGGTGCCGGCCCTCCTTCCATTATTGCTGATGTGAGCTCTGATGTGCTTATCATGACCATTCCGCATCCTACCAATTCCAATCATAATGGAGGCAAGCTCAATTTCGGGACAGACGGTTACCTCTATTTTGCTACTGGTGATGGCGGTGGTGGTAATGATGTGCCCAACAATGCGCAGAACGGAAACAGTCTTCTCGGCAAAATGCTGAGGATCGATATTAATAGTTCTGATGTTCAGACCTATGGGAATTATGGTATCCCGGCAACCAATCCTTATGTTGGTGATCCTGCCATACGCGATGAGGTCTGGGCGCTCGGATTAAGAAACCCTTTCCGCTGGAGCTTCGACCGTGCCAATGGAAATATGTGGATCGGCGACGTGGGCCAGGGCGCGAAAGAAGAAGTGAATTTCAGGCCGGCAGGCAGCACGGGCCATGTAAATTATGGCTGGCGTTGTTTTGAAGGTTATATCTCTACGCCGGGTGTGGCAGACTGCACTCCTGTGGATAATGTATACCCGGTGTATGACTATGATAATCCCGGATCGGGATCATCTGCGGTTGTCGGAGGATATGTTTACCGCGGCACAGAGTATCCAAACTTCAGAGGTTATTATATGGCCACGGATACTTATATAGGTGCCTTGTATTTTTTATGGCCCAATGGTGCGGGTGGATTTGATTCTTCTGTACAGGCCATAGCCCCACAGTTCATTGTTGGATTTGGCGAAGCTGAGGATGGTACACTCTACGCGGTATCGCAGGGAAGCAATGCCATTCTTAAAGTAAATGCAGCGGGCGGCACTCCATTGCCCGTTACGCTTACATCTTTCACGGCAAAACGTGCAACCGGGTTTAATGAACTGAAGTGGAATACGGCTACCGAACAAAACACTGCCCGTTTCATTATTGAATTCAGTGTGAATGGAACCACCTTCAACACGGCCGGTGCCGTGGCAGCAAGCCGCAATGAAAATGGAAGTGCTTATTCCTTCAGGCATAATTATAACAGTAATGGTACGGTGTATTACCGCCTGGCCATCCAGGACGATGACGGCTCTACAAAATATTCAACCGTGCTAAGAGTTGCTGGAACACATGACGGTACACGTATCTATCCGACTTTCGTGCGCGACCGCATCATTAACCTGAGCCTGGAGCAGCCAGCTGAATTATTAAGAGTGATGAATACCAATGGAGGCCTTGTCTTCGAAAAAAACCTCAACAATGCCAGCGGTTCCATGACCATTAACCTTCCACAATTAACAAGGGGAATTTATTTCGTGCAGGTATTGATGCAAGGAAAAATAAAATCGGAAAAGATTATCGTGGAATAGGTTGATATAGGATCTTCAGAAATTCCTTTGCGTTTTCATTGCGCTCCTCAGCGCGCTTTGCGGTTTTTTGTTTTACCGCCAAGAAAGAAGGGCGCCAAGGGATTTCTGATTTTCATTTGGTCATGAATTCTTAAAAAAAATCAATCCTTCTTCGCCAGTTTTCCAATGGCGGCCGAAATCATCTCCGGTTCATATCCTTTTTGCAGCAAATAATCCATGGTCTTCTTTTTCCTTACCAGGTATTGCTCACCCTTGAGTGAAGCATACTTTTTTTCTGCCAGGCCATGAAGTGTTTTTTCATAAGCCTCATCATCTATTTCGCGCATGGCTTTTTTGATATTGTATTCGCTGACCTTTTTTTCTTTTAAAGCATAATAGATTTTCTTACGGCCCCATTCCTTCATCCTGAATTTACCACCCGCGAAGGCTATGGCAAACCTTTCTTCATTCAGGTAATTTTCTTCAATCAGGCTGGAAATAATTTCATCGTGTTCCCCCCTGGACACACCCAGGTCCCAGAGCTTTTGCTGCACCTCGGCATGACTGCGCTCCTGGTAAGCACAGTATTGTTTTAATTTTTGTAAGGCCTGTTCCTTGGTGAGATATTTTTTCTGCAAATCTTTACTTTCTTATTCTTCAAGTAATTCAACGCAGCCAAATTCTTTTTCCAGCAGCTGGTCATAATATTCGGCTTTCTGGAAAAGATCGCGGAACATTTCTATGCCCGCCTCCTTGGTCATGTCAAGATCATACATGATACAGGAAAGTACAATGTTCTGCTTTACACAACTCAATACCAGGCTGTCGAGGTTATAGTTTTCATTAAGCAGGAAAAGATAGAGCGGTTTGATCTGCGCGGGATCTTTTGGCAGCTGGCAGAGATAAGCATCGCCGGCTACGAAAAAATTATCGGGATTGTAATTGACCTTGATCTTGGCCGTTCCTTCCTTCACGCTCCAGTTGTTATTACCATCCCTTGCGAGCTTTACATCTTTACCCAGTTCCGTGAGGATATCTTCCACGGTTTTAGCAATGCCAACTGGCTTCGATTCCCTTTCCGGCATTTGCGGAAGTTTTACTTCCGTACCGCAATACGGACAATACTTGGTTGCCTCGATTGTTCCCGGGAATACCATGTGATTGCAGCTATGACACCTCGTGGAGGGCTGGCCACGGTGAGGATAATAAAGTTCAAGTGATTCTCTCAGGTAACTCACCGGCAATGCGAAACCCAGGTTATCACCCCCACGGATGATAAATGAGTTCACGCCAATGATGTGCCCTTCCTTGTTCACCAGCGGTCCGCCGGAGTTGCCCGGGTTAATGGCCGCATCGATCTGTATGTATTTAATTCCGTCCCGGATGCGGTCCACCTTGGAAATCACACCCTGTGTAGCCGTATAATTCAAACCAAAAGGATGACCGATTGCCACCACCACTTCACCGTCCTTGGTGTCCTCATACAAACCAAGGCGCACTGCAGGAATCTGTACTTCTTCCGGTGGTTGTAAAAATGCCAGGTCGTGTTTTTTATCTGTGTACCACACCCGTGTGAGCCTTTTTTCAAACAACCTGCCCGCGATGGTTACCTCGGCATTCTTACCCACCACGTGTTCATTGGTTACAATGAGGTCGAATTCCTTCAGGTAAAATCCGGTACCCGTACTCGTTTGAGTAGCGATCTGGATGATGGCCGGCCTGTAGAGTTCTATGATCTGCTGGGTATTCATTTATTCATCAGGTGCAGGATACGAATCAATCGCAGCCTTGTTTATTTTGTTTCGAGGTTGAGGTATTCAACTTCAGTTGTAAAACTCTGGTTGAATGCTACCTGGTTATCAAATTTTAATTTTTCCGTTTTGAAATTCAGTTGCGGGTACTTATCCTTCCAGGCTTCTTCGATACGCCTGATTGCCTGGATAATTCCTTCCCTGTCATATTCTTTTGTATCCGGGTTGTAGTAGGAATCCTGGAAACCCAGTTCAGTGAAATAGGGCCCGTAATTCACCCGCATGAACAAATCAAACAAAAGGGTTACGGGCTTTGGCAGACTGTAAGAATACTGGCAGTAAGAAAATCCATATTCACTGATCTGCGCTGCGATCTTAGGCAATTTGTTTTCCTTGTACCAGTTCACATTCTGGTTGGCATTATAGATGGCATCCGCAATGGTCTTGTAATTCTGGGGTGTTACTATGGAAAAAGTATAGCGGGAGCGGAACAGGTAGGGATAAAATTCTTCCTTATCCTTTGCCAGCAGTTTCTGGAAACAATCAGCCATCTCCTGGTTTTTTTCCGTTACCAGCCTGTCGTCCTTCCTGAAATAGATCTCAACGATCTTCTCCAGTTCACTGAGCAGTTTTCCCTCGGGCACTATAAGATAATCTATTCGGTAAGCAAGCGCCAGGAGCAGATAGGCAATACCACCGGAAAATTTATCCGCATCCACGCTGTTCACCAGGTCAATCGCATCCTGGATCCATTTTTTAAAATATTTCAGCTTGATGGCTTTTTCCTCTTCGGGAATTTCAATAATATGACTGGTATCGGTCGGCAGGAGCGTGGTAAAGTCCTGGACGAGCAGGTCGTCCTGCTTGTCGGCCTTGGTGGCGAGTTCCTTTAAACCATAATAAAGCTTACTGGGATTGGCGGTAACAATATCACTGTCCAGCAGCATGGAAATGCGGTCTTCATTCAATGCATAACGGCTGTAATAAAGATTGAAATTCATTTCCAGCAACCGGCGCATCACAGGCACGCTTGGCTGGGGCATGCGGGCAAGTTCCACTTCAGCTTCCAGCAGTTCTTCATTATAACTTCCTCTTACGATCTTGGAACCCTGGAATAATTCGAAGGTCCCGCTTTTGCCTTTCTGTTGATGGATTACATTATCCTTGTCCTCGTCGCAGAGGTAATCAAAAAATGCAGCGATGCTTTCGAAATATTTTTTTTCCTTGAAAAGCGATTCGGCCTGGTTCCAGCGCTCAACTTTATCAAGGGTTTTATTATTGTCAGAGTAGCGGCCGAATATAATCCCCGGCTCTTCCGCAGCTTCTTCTTCCGGCTTTTTCTTTGTCCAGCTAAATATCTTTTCCAGCATATATCTCTTGCTTGATCGCCTACCCGCAAATTTCAGTAATCATCTGCTAAGAACGGATATTGATTTCAGGCCGGTATAAACTCTTCAAAATATGGGCCGCATATCAACATCTGGGTTCAACTCCCGGGGGCATTTATTTCCCGCAGCGAATTGGATTCAATGCCCGTTCCCGCACCAACCGCGGAGGTTGACCTCCGGCGTTGGTTTCCTGTTCACAAATATGTGTTCCCGGTTGGGTTGCCAACGGTAGGGCATGCCTTACCTTTGTGACCCGGGATGCGGAATTTGTACTGGGAAAATCCTTAGTTTCGCCCCTACCTTACACAAATTACCTGTTCATGAAATTTATTGTTTCCTCTTCCCAACTGCTGAAGCAACTGCAACATATAAACGGGGTGATCAATGCCAATACCGTATTGCCGATCCTGGAAGATTTCCTTTTCGAAGTGGAAAAAAACAAGCTCACCGTGGTGGCCACCGACCTCGAAACCGTTATGCGCATCCAAATGGATATCGAGGCAAGGGACAGCGGAAAGGTTTGTATTCCTGCGCGCATCCTGATGGATTCACTGAAAAACATTCCCGACCAGCCGCTCACTTTCAATATTGATAAAAGTTTTGCTGTTGAGATTACCAGTGATAATGGTAAATACAAGGTAATGGGAGAAAATCCTGATAATTTTCCAAAAGAACCTGGAGCCGATGACACTACTGGCTTTACCATGACCGCAACCGCGCTGGTAACCGCCATCAACAAAACCCTGTTTGCGGTGAGCAATGACGATCTGCGTCCTGCCATGACAGGTGTTTTTTTCGAACTCAACAAAGACTATATCCAGTTTGTAGCTACCGATGCGCACAGGCTGGTGAGATATAAAAGGACCGATGTGAAATGTCCGAAATCAGATTCGTTCATTGTTCCGCGCAAGCCGCTGAATCTTCTCAAATCAGCCTTACCTGATAACGAAGATGAGATCACCATCAGTTATAACAGCAACCATCTTTTTGTAAAGCATGGCACCACCCAAATGAGCTGCCGGCTGATTGATGCCCGTTTCCCTGATTACAAAGTGGTGATACCAGCCGACAATCCTTATAAAATGGTTGTTGCCAAATCTGATTTCCAGTCGGCCTTACGCCGCGTAAGTGTATTCAGTAATAAAAGCACCAACCAGGTGGCGCTGAACATCACAGGAAGTGAATTACAGCTGGCCGCCCAGGATGTTGATTTTTCTTTTGAAGGCAACGAGCGCATGAAATGCCAGTATGATGGTGAAGACCTGACCATTGCATTTAATGCCCGCTTTCTCATTGAAATGCTGAACGCCGCAGAAAGCAGTGAAGTACGTCTTGAGCTTTCTACTCCAACTAAGGCGGGTATCATCAAACCAACTGAAATCGACGAAGACGAAGAGTTGCTGATGCTTGTGATGCCACTGATGCTGAACCAGTAAAAAATTAGTATATTGAATAAGGCCGGGCCAAGTGCCCGGTTTTTTTATCAGCCGGATTTTTTCAATTCTTCATCATGGATTTTGTTGAACTCCGATCATTTGACAATTATATTGAAGCCAATATTGTGATGAACATGTTGAGGCATCACGATATCAATTGTCACCTAAAGGATGAAAACATTGTAACCATTGATCCCTTTCTCAGCCCGGCTATTGGCGGAATGAAAC
>CBDUBK010000027.1:0-10575 GCA_965365375.1 uncultured bacterium
AATTCCGATTATTCGGTGAATCCGGCCGCTTCCAGTTCGTCGGCTTTAGCTTCGAGGAGGTGATCAACCCTGTAACGTTTGTTGCTGTCACGGTTGTCGATCATGGGATCACTGAAATTGTCAACGTGACCGCTGGCCTTCCAGGTGGTAGGATGCATAAAAATGGCAGCATCAATGCCCACAATATTCTCATACATCTGGGTCATGCTCTTCCACCAGTGGTCCTTGATATTTTTTTTGAGCTCACTCCCCCACTGTCCATAATCATACACTGCACCCAGCCCATCATAGATCTCTGAAGAAGGAAAAATAAATCCGTATTCCTTGCAATGCGAAATGATCGCCTGGAACCTGTTACTGTCTGTTGCCATGGGCGCAAAAGTAGGGGAATTCAGCTTTTGGCTGTTAGCCTTTAGCCATTAGCCCTATACCGGAATTCAGCAAGAATAATCTTGCAGGGTCGTCGTAACCAAAGCCAATGGCTAAAGGTTAAAAGCCAAAGGCCCTTAACCTGCCAGATTACGTAATCTTTATAGAATCATCCGTCTCCTTATTCTCTATCTCCTTCTCCTTCTCCAGCTGCTTGAGGGTTCCGTTCTCTTCTTCCACTTCTACATGTTTCACCCATACGGCATATTGCGTGGGATAGATGCGGGAACCGTACATGGCTGCCCAGGATTTGGTGAATTCAGCGCCAAAGTAGAGGATCACAGATGAATAGTACACCCATAAGAGCAGGACCACCAGTGAACCGGCTGTGCCATAGGTACTGCCGATATCCGACTGCCCGATATAAAAGGTCATGGCGAATTTTCCCAGCATGAAGAGTACAGCGGTTGACATGGAACCGATCAGTACATCCTTCCATTTGATCTTGGCATCCGGCAGCACTTTGTAGATCACGGAAAATAAAAGTGTGATGACGATAAAGGTTATTAGGATGTTGAAAATATATACCAGCCGCACGGTGAGGTCAGGATAATTCTGCTGAAGCCTGCCCATCAGCCCTTCTATCAGCCCGTTTACGATGAGTGATACCAGTAAAACAAAACCAAGTCCCACGACCACTGAAAAAGAAAGCAACCTGTTCATGATGATCTTGAGCCATCCTTTTTTGGGTTTGGGTTTCAAATTCCAGATGGAATTGATGGAATCCTGGATCTCAGAGAAAACCGTTGTGGCACCGATGAGTAAGGTTGTGAATCCTATGATCGCAGTTAAGGTTGTTTTTCCGCTGAGTGTTGCATTCCGGATGATATCCTGGATCTGGTTGGCTGCTACCGGACCTACCAAACCATTCAGCTGGTGGAAAATTCTTCCCTCCACCGCCACCCTGCCGTAAAATACATCCGCGAGAAAGATCATTACCAGCAGCATCGGGCCTATTGAAAATACCGTGAAATAGGCAAGCGATCCGCTTAATTTAAGCACCTTGTTATCAACAAAGCCATTGAATGTATGTACAAGCATTTGCCAGAGGCCTTTCGCTGTTATCTTTTTTTTCATTGATTCCGGTTAACGGTCTAAAGATAATACGCTCAGCTTTGGCCGGACTTGTTTTGCCTGTTGGCCGGTGAATGGAAAAGATAAATCAGCAATCCAACTACCATGGTTCCCATGCCGCCAGGTTTTTTTGGTTGTGTGATAGGATGAACAAAGCCCTGTGCCGATGGAGCCTGGCTGCGTGAGACCCGGGGTGTTCCGGCAGGTTGGGGATAATGCCAGGCGGCAGCGGTTTCCTCCTGCACGTTTTTAGGTTTTGCCCCTGCAATGGTTTCTTCATGATCCCATTTCGCGTATTTGTTGGGAATAATCCTTGAACCCCTTTTGATTGCATAAGCCTTGGTGAATTCTGCTCCGAAATAAAGTATAATGGCGGAATAAAAAACCCAGAGTAAGAGTATTACCAGTGAACCTGCTGCACCATAAGTACTGCCCACATCGCTTTTACTGATATAAAAAGAAATGGCAAACTTACCTACCAGGAAAAGAAGGGAAGTAGCAATAGCACCAGGCCATATATCCTTCCATTTTATAGTGGCATCGGGCAGTACTTTAAAAATCACCGCGAATAACAAGGTGGTAACGGTAAGATTTAATATCAGGTTGATGATATAAAAAATCACCACTGTTACATCTGGGAAGCGTGCCAGGAGCCTGTCGCCCAAAGATTCCACAACTGCTGTTGCTCCGAGTGATACCAGTAATAAAAATCCGAGTGAAGCGATCATTCCAAAGGATAATAAACGTGTAAGTAATAATTTGACGATGCCGGTTTTCGGCCTGGGCTTGAGTCCCCAGATACTGTTGATCGAATCTTGTATTTCTCCAAATACTGTAGTGGCACCAATCAGTAAGGTGATGATCCCGATTACCGCGGCAATGCCTCCTTTTCCCGAGATGGAGGCATTTTTAATGATCTCCTGGATTTGCAGTGCTGCATCCTTGCCAATAAAACTCTGCAGTTGTGCATAAATGCTGTTCTGTGCTGCCTCCTGTCCCAGGAAAAAGCCAAGAAGAAAAATAATTACAATGAGAAGTGGTCCCAGGGAAAATACCGTGAAGTAGGCAAGTGAAGCGCTCAGCTTGATCACTTTATCATCATTGAACCCTGTGAATGCTGCTTTCAATGCTTTCCATACCAGCTTAAAGGAAAATCCCTTCATATGAGGTTTTGGGTGAAGCATGCAAAAAAACAGCCAAGGGCTGTTCAAAGTTGAAAGTTCAAAGTTCAAAGTCAGTGAACTAAAGAATGGGGTGTCTTTATATATTCTGAGAGTGCAGGCCGGGGAGACGGGAAGGCGGTAAGTAGTGAAATTGGTTCAGAACATTTTGTAATAATCTTGGAGTAACAGATCCGCTTTACTCTTTAATGAATCTACTTACCGCTTTCCCGTCTCCCCGGCGAAAAAAATATCAGAATCAAAAAAGATTTGAGTTAATGTGAAGCTGTAAGAATAACAAAAAAAGATTTTATTTCAACTTCTCATTTTGAATGTGACGAAGGCCGTCGCGGCCATCCTTCTTTGCAAGATTTTTTTGCAGTGCATCAGTAAGGTCAACACCCGTTTGGTTGGCAATACAGATCAACACCCACAACACATCCGCCAGCTCATCAGATAATTCTTTGCCTTTATCACTCTCCTTGAATGACTGCTCCCCATACAACCTGCTCATCAGCCTGGCCACCTCACCCACCTCCTCAGTTAATATGGCCATATTGGTGAGTTCACTGAAATAACGGACACCCTTTGTTTTGATCCACTGGTCAACCGTGCTTTGTGCTTCCTGTATGGTCATGCATTAAGATTTTGATTTCAAAAGATTCAATTTGCAATATGATTCAGTTTGATATTCATGAGTGTGGCAATAGACCTTGCCCTTTGCTTCATCAGTGTTGACTTTTCACCTTCGAATAATTCATCAGCAGTAGCAGTAAATATTTCAACCCACCTGTCAAGATGTTCTGCTTTAATAGCCGATAAAGCATTGATATGCTGGTGTACTTCCATTACATTTTTCCTGTAACCCCTGGCATTAAAAACCACCGACTCCCAGAAATCAGCAATTACCGGGATATGTGTCTCGAGATCCAATGGAACTACCTCTGTAAAAAATCTGCCGATCAAATCATCCGCAAGCGCTTTATTATAAAAGGCCCACAGGAAATTTTCCAGATCAGCTCTATCGCGGATGTCATTTAGTTGTGCCATTGTAACTGTTTGAGAAGAAAACCGGTCCATGGCCGATTGACCATGGTCCATATACTACTCCCGATTCCGGCTGTCGATGATGATCGTTACCGGTCCATCATTAACCAATGCCACCTTCATATCTGCTCCAAAAATTCCGGTCTCTATTTTTTTCCCCGAGTCTTTCTCCAGTTGCCTGGTCATTTTTTCATAAAGCGGTATCGCTACATCCGGTTTACTTGCTTTGATATAACTCGGGCGGTTGCCTTTTTTTGTTGAAGCATGCAGGGTAAACTGGCTTACAAGCAAAATGGAACCGCCTGATTCCAGCAATGAACGGTTCATGACCCCGTTTTCATCATCAAAAATGCGCAGGTTCACGATCTTGTTACTGAGCCAGCTGATATCCTCATCATTATCCGCATCTTCTATACCCAGCAGTACCAGGAGGCCTCTTTCAATGGCCCCTGTAATTTTTTCTTCAACGGTTACGCTGGCATGTGACACTCTTTGAACTACAATCCTCATGTATCCTAAAATAAAAGAAATGAATTTCAAAAATAAAGCATGCAGCCCGGGCAGGGATTTTAAATTTGCAGGGAAAATTTTTCATCAGTGGACCTGACTTCAGAAATTAATTTGCAAACAACCCGCAGTGGCGGCAAGGGAGGGCAAAACGTAAATAAGGTGGAAACAGCTGTTATCGCTTCATTTAATATCCGCTCCTCCGCTTTTCTTTCAGAAGAACAAAAAAGCAGACTGGAAGAGAAACTGCGCAACCGCATCAATGCCGAAGGCAGCCTTTTAGTACGAGCCCAAACCCACCGAACGCAATTATCCAACAAGGAAGAAGCAATTCAAAAGATCCATGACCTGGTAATTGAAGCACTTAAAAAGAAAAAAGCCAGGATCGCCACCAAACCTTCAAAAAAAGCAAAAGAGAAAAGACTTGATTCAAAAAAACGGTCCTCGGAACGCAAGCAGGTCAGGAAAAAATTAAAGCCGGGTGATTTTTAACAACCACCCTACTGCGTTTTTTTAATAGTTTAGAGCAAGATTCAAACTGATTGAAACGCCATCTGGTTATATTCCTCATCCTTTGCTTCATCCTCGGAGGTGCTTTTTTACTGGAGAGCTGCCGTAAGAATGACCCCCCTGTGCCTGCAACAGGAATTAATTTTATTGCCCCCGGCTTCCCCCCACCAACCTATTCCTTCAGCAGCAACCCACTTACCAGGGAAGGCATCCTGCTCGGGAAAAAATTATTTTATGACGGCAGGCTTTCCCTTGACGGGAATTTTGCCTGCGCCTCCTGCCACAACCCAGAAGCCGCCTTTACTACCAAGGACCACGACCGCAGCCATGGTTATAACAATTCACATACACTCAGAAATGCTCCAGGACTTTTCAATTTAGCCTGGCACCCCTATTTTAACCAGGATGGAAGCGCTGCCAGCCTCCAGGCGATTTATGCAAAACACATTACCGATCCAACCGAAATGGCTGAAACCATTTCAGCGGTCATCAATAAGCTAAAATCAGATGCCGCTTACAAATCCATGTTCAAAAATGCTTTTGGAGATGAAACTGTTTCAGCAGACAGGATGTATAAGGCAATGACACAGTTTTTAGTGAATATGGTTTCTGCCAATTCCAAATATGATAAGGTGTTACAGGGACAGGAGGTGTTCAACCCGCAGGAACAAAGTGGTTACCAGATCTTCCAGGATAAATGTGGAACCTGCCACAAGGAACCTTTGTTTACCGATTACAGTTTCAGGAATGTAGGACTGGAGATCGATCCTGCCCTTAAAGATTATGGATTGATGCGGGTAACAGGTTTGTCATCCGACTCTTTGAAGTTTCGTGTGCCCAGCCTGCGCAACCTGGAATTCACTTCCTATTATACACATGATGGCCGTTACAGCCTGCCAAGACATATGATCCAGCACTATCGCTTTGGTGTGAACCAAAGTGCCACACTGGATCCTTTGCTTACGAATGGAATTATATTAAGCAACCAGGATGAGAACGACCTGGTACATTTCCTGCGCACGCTTTCAGATTCCGGTTTTCTCAACAACCCGGCTTACAGGGAATAAGGGAAAATTGTAAACGCTATTGTACTTTCGAAAATCAAATGAAGGATCAACCAGGCATAATCCATATATCCCTTAGATGAGCAGCATAAAAAAACTTGCAGGACAAACCATGTGGTACGGGCTGAGTAATGTGGCAGCCCGCTTTCTCAATTACCTGCTTACATTTTTACATGTTTATCTTTTTGACACCACCGAGTTTGGTGATGTATCATTATTCTATGCAAATGCAGCCCTCTTAAGTATCATCTTCACTTATGGAATGGAAACCGCATATTTCCGTTTTGTGCAGCAGGAAAAAGAAAAAGGTTCTGTCTATTCCACAGGCTTTATTTCCCTCCTGGGCACTACTGTTTTGCTTTCAGGATTACTCATCTTCTGGAGACAACCCCTGGCAGATTTCATGAAGATTGGCGCACATCCCGAATGGATCACCTGGTTGTCGCTTATTCTTGCAGCAGATACATTGGCAGCACTTCCCTTCTCAGTGCTGCGCCAGCAAAACAGGCCCCGCAAATACGCCATGGTCAAGGTGGCAAATATCCTGCTGACTATCGGGCTCCAGTTATTTTTCTTTTGGCTTTATCCTAAATGGACAGGAGAAACCGTGGATATCGGTTATGTATTTCTTTCCAATCTTATTGCCAGCATCGCCACTATCCTTTTCTTGAGCAAGGAGCTACTGCAGATCAAATGGACCTTCAATAAACAGTTGTGGAACGAAATGATGGTCTATGCCTTGCCCCTGATTGTTGTAGGTTTTGGCGGGATGGTGAATGAAACTATCGACAGGCAGCTGCTGTTCCGTTATTTTGACGGAACGGTGGACCAGGCGAAATCTGCGAATGGAATCTATTCCGCCAATTATAAACTTGCCATCCTTATTGTTCTTTTCATCCAGGCTTTCCGCATGGGTGCCGAACCATTTTTCTTCCAGCAATCCAAAGAACAGCATGCGCAGAAAACTTATGCAAGGGTGATGAAATTTTTTGTGCTGGCCTGCTGCCTTTGTTTTTTATTCATTGTGCTTTTCCTGGATCTCTGGAAAAGCCTGATCACTACCAAACATCCCGAATACGGACTGGGAATCATGGTAGTGCCCATTCTTGCTCTCTCAAAAATTTTCCTTGGTATTTATTATAACCTGAGCATCTGGTATAAGCTCACCGATAAAAATATGTATGGTGCTTTGATCACCATCATCGGAGCGGCTATCACGGTAGTGGTAAATATCCTGCTCATCCCGGAGATTGGCTATTTCGGCAGTGCCATTGCCACCCTGCTTTGTTATGGTTTTATGATGGTGGCGAGTTTTGTGCTGGGACAAAAATTTTACCCGGTGCCCTATGCCTGGAAAAAATTGTTGGCTTATATCGTTGTCTGCCTGGTATTGTTTGGTTTGCACCAGGGCTTCCGGTCCGTAATTGATTATACTTTGGTAGTGCACCTGTCAGGATTGATTTTGTTTGGAGTTTTTATCTGGTTCATTGGCCGCGTGGAGAAAAAAGAATTCAGCCGGCTTCCCGTGATTGGAAAGTTTTATGCCGCGCAACCCATGCCGGGGGAAACAGGGGGCGTGCCGGGTGGAGGACCCTAGGAGAAGTAGCCGGGAAGGCGTTTAGACGGTAAGTAGTGTCTGCATTTCATATATTTCTTCGCATACCCTTCTTTCCTTTTTCTCTTGGCAGTAAAAGAACTAACCGTCCTTTAAATCACCCAAGCCAATGGCCAATGGCCCACAACCAATAGCATTTCTCTGCGCTATCTCCTTTTCTCCATCTGCGCCAGCCGTAGCTTCAGCTTAGGCTGGTTCTCTGCGGTAAAAGAACTATCAGTCCTTTGATTCACCAATGCCAAAGGCCAATAGCCAACAGCCAATAGCCTCTCTATTTCATCTTCACAAAAGGATTCCCTTTCATCTCATCCCCAATCATTGTTGAATCACCATGACCCGAATACACAATTACATCCTCCGGAAGCGTATACAATTTTGTACGGATGCTCTGTTCCAGCACCTCAAAACTGCCACCGGGGAGATCTGTCCTGCCCACGCTACCTTCAAAAAGCACATCACCACTCACCAGGAATTTATGAGCAGCACTGTAAAAACTGATGCTACCGGGTGAATGCCCGGGTGTAAAAAGAATATCCAGCACCTCTTCACCGATTTTAATGGTATCGCCCTCTTCCAGGTAGTGGAGCGGGCCATCATAGTTGTCAAAAGGGAGCTGGAACATCTGGCCTGAGGCGGGTCCATGCTCCAGCACCGGCTTTTCCAGCGGGTGGAGGTGAAGTTCCAGGCCGAAGGTTTTATGAACGAACCGGTTGCCGAAAATATGGTCGAGGTGACAGTGGGTATTTAACAGGTAAATGGGTTTCAGCTGGTTGTCTTCAATGAATTTCTTCAATTCCATCTCTTCAGAGGCAAAATAACAGCCCGGGTCTATAATACAACATTGACCTTTTTCGTTGTAAACTACGTATGTATTCTCCTGGACGGGGTTGAAGGTAAAGGGTTGAACCGTTAGCATGCAGCTTTTTTGTATTTTTAAATGCAATTTACTATTCAAACCGGGAGCTTTTTAAAATAGAAATCACCTCATACTTTATGAATATAACGATTGGCCGGATGGCCTGTGCTGCCTTGATTGCGTTTCTCTCCCTGCAAGGGCATGCCCAGGTGAATGCAGTTGAGTTTGGGAAGAACAGGGTGCAATACCAGAAATTTAATTGGAAATATTACCAGACGGATAATTTCAATACCTATTTCAGCCAGGACGGCCTGGAGATCGGCAAATACGTGGCACAGGTAGCGGAAAAAGAACTGCCCCAGCTGGAAGAATTTGTTGAATATGGTTTGCAGCGCCGCGCCAATATCGCGGTGTACAACAGTTTCGACGAAATGCAGCAGTCCAACATCGGGCTGGGTATCGACTGGCAGAACACCGGTGGTATCACCAAGCTGGTGAACAATAAGATGCTGATCTATTTCGATGGTAACCATGAAAACCTCCGCAGGCAGATCCGCCAGGGAATTGCTGCCATCCTGGTTCAAAATGTTTTGTTCGGAGATGATCTTGGCGAATTTGCCGCGAACCAGACGCTTCTTGATCTGCCTAAATGGCTTACCGACGGGTATATTGAATATGCCGCTGAAGAATGGAGCACCGAGTTGGATGATAAACTGAAGAATGCCCTCCTCAGTGGTGAATACAAAAATTTTTACCAGCTGGCTTTCGAGAAACCCAATCTTGCCGGCCATGCGTTCTGGTATTACATGGGCAATAAATATGGTCGCGCCAAAACTACCTACCTTCTTTATCTCGCCCGTATCTACCGCAACCTGAACAGCGCCACTCAAAAGATCGCGAAGAAAAAGTTCAAGGATGTGCTCAAGGATTTCATGACCGAGGAAGCTGAAAAATATTACAAGGATGTACGCGGTCGCCGCGTGGCCCCAAGGGGACAGCTGTCGGTGGTGGAAGAAGTTGGTAAAAAAGATTTCATCCGTTTTAATGCCAACCCCATGCCCCGCAGTTTTGCCTATGCTTCTGTTGAATTCAAGCAGGGAAAATACAGCGTGGTCTTTCACCCGAATTTCACGGACCGCAAAGTACTCCTGACCTATGGTGCACGTACCCGCGAAGATGAGATCAATCCCAACTATCCATTGATGGCCTGGGATGGCAAAGGCACAAGGCTGGCGGTGATCTATAATGACAAAGGCCAGACAAGGATGTTTGTTTATGATATTGTAAACAGGGTAAAGATCAACCAGCAGGCGCTGACAGGTTTTACCCAGGTGCAGGATATGAAATACATGCTGGATGCGAATACACTTATCCTGAGTGCAGTGAAGAGCGGCCAGACCGACATCTTTGTTTACAAGATCGACAAGAATACCTATGAGCAGATCACTGATGATGTATATGATGACCTGGATGCATCATTTGTAGCCTTTCCCGGCAAAACAGGAATCATCTTTTCATCTAACCGGCCATCTGCAACAGCGGAAAACAGCGATACGGCCGTGAGCGAAAGGAATTACAACATCTTCCTGATTGATAACTGGAACAAATCTGAATTCAAACAGATCTCCCAGCTCACGAATGTACGTTTTGGCAATGCCCGTTTCCCTTCGCAGTACAATGTGAACCACTTCACATTTGTAAGTGATGAAAATGGTATCGGGAACCGGTATGCAGGATTTTTCAAATCAGAAAGAGCCGGTCTTGATACCCTGGTTTATATTGGAGATGAAGTACTCCGCAACCCGCCACCCGCGGAAGTGGACAGTGTGCTGAAAGACTGGGGAAAGGCGGATATTGACTCCGTAGGATTTTTCTCAGTGACCCTGGATTCCACCTATACCTTCCCCCTGACCAATTACCAGAGCAGTTTGCTGGAAACGAGAACAGCAGGTGATAATACCCTTGTGAGTGAAGTAACAAGGCAGGGTGATTTCAAATTCCTCTACCGTTTAAGGATAGACGAAGCCACGCTGCGGCGCAGGAACGTTTCAGCCAAGCCTACAGAGTACATTAAAAAACTTGCAGAGCAGCAAAGGATCCAGGAAGGCCGCGCCATACAATACCAGCAGGCTGATTCAGTGAAGAAGCAGACCGATTTTTTCAACAGCGAATTCCAGGATGAACGCAGGGATTCCACTTCACAGCTGGGAAAAGTTTTCGAGTCACAACAGATCGAAGAGGAACCCATACTCAAATCAGCGAAACTGTATGAATACAGGCCACGAAAATTCTTTAATGAATACGTAGTGGCAG
>CBDUBK010000028.1:0-10417 GCA_965365375.1 uncultured bacterium
ATAATGCGGCATCTTGAAATTGGAAAATGAAATAGAGAATAAGAGAAAGGCGAATCCTGCAACAGCGAAAGAAAACGGGTGCCTCCATTTTTTCCGGTTGAACATTCTTTTAAACCAGAAAACAATTGCAGCATAAGCCAGGATACTCCATGGAAAAAATGCCCAGAGAAAGGTGTGGTATAAGAAGAAATAATCACTGTTCCTTCCTTTCTTTCCCTGGTCAAAACCGGATGACCTTTCGAAAAGCTGGTCCCATAAAATGAAATGTATCCCCGAACGTCCGCTTTTTTCGCGGATGATCTTTTCAGGATGTAAATCAAACTGCACGTAATAAGCGTACAATACCGGTGAGATCAGTAAAAAAAACAAGGGTACAAAAGCCCAGGTTTTTACTGATGCCAGCACTGACCATTTGTTATGGAAAAGAATATAAAAAAAAGCAGGAACAAACATTACAACAGGGCCTATCCATCCCTTGGTTGCAAAGGCAATGGCTGCACCCAGTGCAGCAAGTACGATGTTCAAAAATTTCCTTTGATCGATGTATACAACGAGATGCCAGAGTCCGAAAATGATACCCGCTGTTAACGGCGTTTCCATTCTCGCATCATTGATGGAAAGCACAAAGGCCTGCGCAGTTGCCAGTATTACCGCGGCAATAGTCGCAGTAGTTCTGCCGGCTAAATGTTTTGCGAGTTTGTAGGTACTGTAAATAGAAATGAGCGCGAAGATGAGCGCTGGCAGCCTGTGCGCAAATGTATTGACACCAAAAATTTTAAAACTGAGCAGGGATGACCAGAATAAAAAATGGGGTTTATCGAGATAATCCTTCTGCCTGTCCACCAGGTTGATCCAGTTATCATGCTCATACATGTATAGCGCGATGTTGGCATGATGGCCTGCATCCTTATCCATCAACGGGAAAAAAAGAGCACCGGCGTATACAAACAGGCATAATACAGCAAAGAAATACTGGAGTCCTCTTCCCACTTGGGGAGTGATGGTAAATTTTTTCAGCATGAAGGCCCAAAACTAATCAAACCCGCTCAAGCATTATCCGTGAACTGAACCGAAAAATTTACAGCAGCATCAAAACCCGCGGCCTTTCATCATCTTCATCATACCGGCACACTCAATAGCCTGCTTTCGGTTGAAATCATTGGTCATTGATTTGATATTGACGATGTCGATGATGGTACCGATACCACAAAAACCAACGGTCAGCAGGTACAGGATGCCCATCACTACTTCCCCGATTACGAAACGCTGGATACCTGCCACACCAAAGAAACCGATGATGGTAAAAATGAGCATGGTCTGCTGCTCTTTTCTTTTTCCCTGGTAAAACATGATGAATTGTTGTTGTTCCTGCTCGCTCATTTCTTTCATGAGTTCAGAAAGCACCATCATTTCTTCGGGCTGAAGTCCCGGTAACATGGAGAATAGTTGTTGCTGGTTCATACTTGCTGCATTTTTTTAGGTGGTAGTAATGGTTTGATGACCATCAGGATCAAAGCAAGGGCTGCCGGTATTCCAAGAAAATGTTCTTCCATGCTTGCCTGGAAATCTAAATGAAGCGCATGGTGAATCGCATGTCCTATTCCACATCCCCAGCATGAATCAAAACCGGCGATCCTGAAAAGACAGAATGAAAAATCTCCTGAGGAGGCATCCATAAAAAACAGGAAGGCCAGGGCAATGGTCCATGTGAGTGAAGGCAGGTATTGTCTGATGGTGGCCAATGGTCATATGCAATATACGATGCATTTGGGATCGGAGAAGCTTTTAGCCATTGGCCATTGGCTGATGGCTAAAGGCCCAACTTCGCACTGATCTCCAGCATGCGGTCCAAAGATTTTTTCGCCTGTATCCTCAGCTCCTCATCCATCAGGATCTCGGGTTGTTCGTATTCCATGCAGAGATAAACTTTTTCAAGGGTGTTTCTCTTCATGTGCGGGCACTCATTACACGCACAGGCATTATCCGGTGGCGCAGGTATGAAGGTCTTACCCGGAGCCTGCTTCACCATCTGGTGCAGGATGCCGGCCTCCGTGGCCACGATAAATTCTGTATGCGGTGTATTGCGGGTATAAGCCAGCAGCTGTGTAGTGGAACCAATAAAATCAGCGATCCTCAGCACCGGTTCTTCACATTCGGGATGCGCAATGAGTTTGGCATTCGGATGACGCACTTTGAGACGGGTGATCTTTTCCAGGCTGAAGATCTCGTGAACCATGCAGGCTCCGTTCCAGAGTAACATATCGCGGCCGGTAACCTTATTCACCCAGGCACCCAGGTTTTTATCAGGCGCAAAGATGATCTTCTGGTCAGCTGGCAGACTGTCAACAATTGCCTTGGCATTCGAACTTGTACAGATGATGTCACTCAGGGCTTTTATTCCGGCGCTGCAGTTGATGTAGGAGATCACGATATGATCCGGGTGTTCTTCCCGGAATTTTTTGAACAGTGGTGGCGGACAGGATTCGCTCAAAGAGCAACCGGCCTTCATATCCGGTATAACCACCTTTTTAGACGGATTCAGGATCTTTGCACCTTCAGCCATGAAATGCACCCCGGCGAAGACGATCATGTCAGCACTGGTCTTCGCAGCCTGTTGAGCGAGACCCAGGGAGTCACCGATGTAGTCTGCTATGTCCTGGATGTCGGGTTCCTGGTAAAGATGCGCCAGGATGATGGCATTCTTTTCTTTCTTCAGTCTTTCGATCTCTGCGAAGAGGTCCATCGAAGGATCAATGTTCATGTCGAGGAAACCTTTTTCATCCAGCTCATTTTGCGCTATCAACATTTCCTTATCCATATAATAATATATAGTATTCTATTTTATTTATAATTACCTATTACTATTAGGGCTGTGGATTCGGGGATAAACCACTGTGACTAAAATTTGGTAATATGGAATCCCCGGATTATTCACAGGTTATTACCGCTCCCGGAACAGCAAAGGTATTACAGCAGCCTAACTTCCGGCGCATATTCACAATGATGTGGATTGAAGCAGTCTGAATAAAAAAACCCCTGTTTGAGATTTTTCTTCTGTGGATTGATGGAGGTACAACCGTGGGCAATTGCAGGATTCAGGATTACCGGAATAAAAAAATCATCTTTCCATCCAAGTCTTAACGTTCCATCCAACGTTTCACGTTGCTTATTCACAGAAAATACAGGTAATCCACAGTCCTCCCGGTGAAGCGATGACAAGACCGTTCATCTAATTTCCGGTGTCCTGTAATTCTAAAATTTTCACCCGGTCAAAAGCCTGCGGGGTCTGCAAAAAACCCTGAATTTTGGGGCATTTCAGCGGTTTTCCACATTTTGTGCATAGAAGGATTTACCCTATTTTCGCCATCCGTTTTTTAAAAGAGAACACCACCAGTTATGTCTATAATCCAGGATATCAGAGACAAGTACGCCAAGATTGCAGTTGTTGCCATTGCCCTTGCCTTATTGGGCTTCATATTAATGGATGCATTTTCAGGCCGCGGAGGTTTTGGAAACGATGGACCCAGCACTTATATAGGAAAGGTCAATGGAGAACCAATTGACAGGGTCCAGTTCACCAGTGACCTGGCCGAAAGGGAAGCATATTATAAAAGCCAGGGCTACCAGATCAATGAAGACAACCGTTTCCAGGTGTTGAATGAACTCTGGGACCAGAAAGTGACTGAAAAACTGCTGAAGGACGAATACGAAAAACTGGGACTTACAGTAACCGAGAAAGAATTAAGAGATGTATTATATGGTGCCAACCCCCCGCAGAATATCGCGCAGGCATTCACCGATCCTAACACTGGAAAATTCGACGCGGTAGCTGCACAGCAGAGGATCAACCAGATGCTGAAAAGCAATGACCCAAGGGAAAAGCAGGGCATCACTGCAGAAATTGAAATGGCCAAACAACAAAGGCTTGCAGCAAAATACATGGCCATGTTCACCAATTCCAATTATTATCCAAACTGGTTCCTTGAAAAAAGGAATGTGGACAACAGCCTGATGGCCAAAGCCAGTTTTGTAATGATTCCTTATTCATATATAGCAGACAGCACGGTCAAAGTAAGTGATGATGAGATCCGCGCTTATATGAAAAAGAATAAAGAAAGATATGAGCAGCCGGAAGAAACCCGCAGTATCAGTTACGTGATGTTCAGCGCCGCTCCTACATCAGCAGACAGCATTGCAGCCCGCAACCAGGTGGCAGCATTACAATCTCAGTTTGCGGCCGCAACTGATATCAAGGCATTCATCGCCAAAGAAAGCAGCACCCCTTATTATGATGCATATGTAGGCAAGACAGCCATGCAGGTACCTGTGAAAGATTCCCTGACAGGTTTGCCAAAGAACGCGATCTATGGTCCTTACCTCGATGGCGGCAGTTATGTTATGGCAAAAATGATCGACACCCGCATGCTGCCCGATTCAGTTAAATGCCGTCACATTCTCCTGGGTACAACTGATCCGCAAACAGGTCAGCCCATTGCTTCTGACAGCGTGGTTAAAACCAGGATCGACAGTATCGCCAATGCCATCCGCAATGGTGCCAATTTCGATACACTTGAAACAAGGTATACGATCGACCAGACCGCGCACCAGTCAAAAGGTGTGATGACGTTCTCTTCCACACAGATCCAGAGTGAGAATTTCGCCAAAGAATTTGGACAGTTTATTTTATTTGACGGAAAACCCGGCGATAAAAAAACCATCAAAACACAGTTTGGCTGGCATTATATCGAGATCATGGATCATATTAATGTTGAGCCTCATTATAAAATTGCATACCTGGCGAAGAAGATCGTACCAAGTGAAGAAACCGTTAATGAAGCAGTGAACAAAGCCACACAGTTTGCGGGTGACAGCCGTGACCTGAACAGCTTCAACCAGAATGCAGATAAACTGAAAGCCCAGGGCATCAACAAATTCCCGGCAACAGATATCACCCCGATGACATTTACCCTTCCCGGACTCGCAGGATCTGCACGTAACCTGGTCAAAAATATTTTTGATGCAGACAAAGGTGATGTGATCGGGCCGGAACCTATCGCTGACCAATACGTTGTTGCCGTAGTAACAGAAGTGAATGAAGCCGGAATGAAAAGTGTGAATGCGGTTCGCCCCGAAGTTGAACCTATTCTCAAAAGGAAAAAGCAGGCTGACGCGATCATCAAACAAATCGGAACTGTCAGCACACTGGAGCAGGTGGCAACCAAGTTTAACCAGCCGGTTCAGCCCGCACTTGACAGCCTGCGTTTCAGCGGCGGCCAGTTAAGTTATGAGCCCAGGGTTCAGGGTGCGATTTTCAACCCGGCCAATAAAAACAAAGTGGTTCCGGAACCTATCCCTGGCATCACGGGTGTTTATGTTGTAAGAGTTGAAAACCAGACGACCACACCAGTGGAAGCTGCGTCTATCCAGGACCAGCGCATGATGCTGGAAATGCAGGCCAAGCAGGCGGGATTAAATTCTCTTGTAGAAGCCTTGAAGAAAGCAGCCAGCATCAAAGACAAAAGAGCAGAATTCTATTAATAGAAACTTTCAAAAAATATAAACCGCCCCGGGGCGGTTTTTTTATGCCCGGTATTTTGGCTTTTGCTTATCCTCATAGTTGCTACATTCAGTTTAATTTTGCCTGATGGATGAGACTATTGTAAATAAGGTAACAAACAGCGGGCTGGTAAGCCTGGACCTGGAAATGTTTTTGCCTGTTGAACCAATCCAGCCGTTTGACCTGAAAGATTTTCTTTTTATGGGCATGATCCTGAAAGAAAAGGATTTCCGCGAATCATTGAAAAATCTTGACCTTTCCCAATACCAGGATAAACATGTGGCAGTCTTTTGCAGCGCTGATGCCATCATTCCCGTGTGGGCTTACATGCTGGTATCTGCTACCCTCGCGCCGGTAGCTAAATCCATTTATACCGGAACTATTGCTGAAACTGAAAAACAGCTTGTCATTGAAAAGATCAGGAACCTGAATGTTTCAGAATACGCCGGCCAGCGCATTGTTGTAAAAGGTTGCGGTGACAGGGAGATCGGGCCTTATGCTTACGCGGAAATTACCAGGGCCCTGAGGCCTTCTGTAAAATCAATTATGTATGGTGAGCCCTGCAGCACCGTACCTGTTTATAAAAGCAAATAATGAAGCACCTTTTCATCTTTTTCCTGGCTGTTGCGCTATTCCTTTTTTCCTGCAATAATGCGGAAGAAGCCAAACCTGCAGAAGGCCTGCCCGATACGGTGACAATGGATGAAGTGGTAACCGTGCCACCGGTAGACAAGGCCTTTCCGGAACTGTACCGTTACTTATACAACTCAGATAAAAATTTTTCCAACGCGGAATTTGAGGGCGGTGAAACGGAAATGGAGCAGGACACTACAATAAAAAAACTCGAACCCCGCACACTGGAACCATTCAGGGATTACCTGATCTATAACCGGGACAGCAGTTATGCCATTGACCCGGTTACCTATAATTACATTCCTGTAAAACAAAGAGGCAAGACCGTTCTCGCGGAAGGTGGACCCGATTTTGAACTGGGGCTGATCGACCTTAAAAATTATACAAGAAGACAATTGCTTTTTTTCGGAACCATGGGCACCGTAATGGATGCCAGCTGGGAAGACGACCAAACCATAATGATTGCAGGCGCGAAAGAAATTGTGGGTGACAGCCTCAGGCCCGTTATCTGGAAATACGAGATCCCATCCCGGACCTGGCATATATACACATACAAGGAAATGATCGCTGCTGACGGTTATGGATACCCGAAGAAATGGGAGATGGTTAGGAAGTGAGGCGTGAATCGTGAATCGTCACGCAAAATTGAAATAATTCAAAGCCTTTTATGTTGTTTTTAAACAAGTGCATTTCACCCATCCTCGCGAACGCTTTGGAAGGCAAAGCATTCACGATTCACGCCTCACCTTCTCATCAAAACCAGCCACGCTTCTTGAATACAAATAACATAATAACGGGGATGACCAGCATCAGAGCCACAGCTGTATAAAAGCCCCATTCATTATGTGAAGTAGGTATCACATCGAAATTCATCCCGAATACACCCCCGATCACCGTTGCGGGGGCAAGCAGGCAGGTAACCACCGCCATCACCTTCATTACTTCATTCATACGCAGGTTTACATTATTGATGTACAGGTCCTGCATGCTGATCATAATATCACGGTAGTTCTCACTGAGGTCATAGGCCTGCGTGATATGATCGTGCACATCTTTAAAATACTTGGTGGTATTATCCTGCAATAAAACATTTTCACTCCGGATGATGCTGCCGACCAGATCCCTTACGGGTGCAATATTTCTTTTGAGTACAATAAGTTCTTTTCTTAGCTGGTTGATCCTGGCCAGCGCCCTCTTATTACTGTTGCGGATCACTTCATCTTCTACCTGTTCGATCCTGTCGCCCAGTTTTTCCATCACGAAAAAATAATTATCCACGATCAGGTCAATCATTGTATAACACATGTAATCTGCACCACGCTGTCGCAGTTTGCTGTTGGGCATGCGCAGCTTATCCCTGATGGGATTGAATACGTCGCGGCTAGGATCTTCCTGGAAGGTGATGATAAAATCCTGCCCGAGAACGATGCTCACCTGTTCCTGTTCCACCGTCTGGGTATTCTCATCATAATAAAGCATGTTGAGCAGGCAGTAAAAAATATTCTCCACTTCGTCCATTTTTGGACGCTGGCCCATGCTCAATATGTCTTCGGAGATCAATTGATGAATTCCAAAATGCTCACTGATCCTGTCCACATCTTTTTTTCTCAACCCGTCAATATTGATCCAGCTGATGCGGTTGGATGTTTT
Organism: uncultured bacterium; assembly: GCA_965365375.1. GTDB lineage: Bacteria > Bacteroidota > Bacteroidia > Chitinophagales > Chitinophagaceae > Flavisolibacter. Next base: position 7,841 of record CBDUBK010000028.1, read on the forward strand.
GAAAGGGATGCTGTGTTCCACATCATCAAAAACTTCTTCACTCAGCGAAGAAGCATCATAATCATAGACGGTTACATATACCTTTTCAACATCCTTCCTTGAAGGACTTGCTATGGGATTCACATGCAGGATTTCCTTCGTGCGGTTGGTGGCAAATAATTGCGGCGGCAGCAGGTATCTGAAATATTTTTTAGCCCTGAACATTTTGTAAACTATAAGTAAAGATAGGGGAGCAATAAAAAAGGCGATCACTGATCGCCTTACCTATTTTGCTGTTCAATTATTTGAACAATTCATTGTAATACTCAAGCAATGCGGTGAGCCGGTCATCAAAGGAGCCGCTTTTTTCCGATTTCAGATAGGTTTCCAGTTCTGCTTTTTTATTGGCAAGGATTGATGGAGCTTCCTTGGTTTTTGAAATTTCGAAATAAGCATTGTTATAGGCAATCAGGTATTTTTCTTTGGTTTTGATCTTTTGTTCAGTTGTTGCTGAACCATACGGGGCCGATTCTGTGAGCTGTTTATTGTAAAATTTATAAAGGCTTGCCGTACCTGAGGCCAGCCACTGATACCATCCAACTTTCAGGGGATTCGCTTCATTCTGGGTCATTGCCGAAGAATGGATAAACCTGAAATTATTCCCGAGCGCGTCGGTCAACACTACTTCCTTGATAGGTGTGGTGGCGATCATTTCCGTACCCTTTTCATCCTTATACAGGATTTCACCAGAGTGAAGGTTCAGCTTCAGAGTAAGATTTTTATACTCCTGGCCCGAAGGAGCTACCAGCATCCCGGTGAGCCAGTCTTTCTGGAAATAGGGAGAGCCTTCAACCAGTTTCACATATTTATCACTGGCGAAAGGCGTTCCGTTAACAGTGAAAAAAGAAGATGGACCCAGTCGGTTATCCCCACTTGTAACATCAACTGTTTTTTGTGCAAATAAGGACTGCAGGCAGGCCATGGCTGCCAACAACAGGATTACTCTCATAAAAATTAATTGTGTTTTAAGTTACAAATATTCCCGAAGAATAAAAGGCACTATTTTTTAAGCGCGGTCCATTCCAAAACATAGGTATCGCAGGCCAGCGCATTGATGTTCATGCGGAAGGTTCCCGAAGCTTTTGATCCATCGAATTTTGCGTGCAATTCATAGCGTATTGCCGTGGCGCCACCGCCCTCCGGTTCGCTAATGCTACCATCCACTTTATTATTTTGAATGGTAAAACTTTTTTCAGGACCCAGTATATCCCTTGTGAGGCTCCCATCGCAACGCCAGTAACCGGAAAAGGTGAGGTTTTCAAGTTTTGTTCCGTCAGCAGATACATCGAAGCTGATCGTTGTTTCTTTCATTCCATTTGAAAAACTTCCCTCCCAGTGTGTTTTTTCACCGGTGGTTTTTGTGGAAGCGCTTTCCTTTTTTGTTTCCGGGTTGTTCGTGTCTTTTTGATTCGTGTTGTTGTTGCAGGCAAGGACAAGGGCCGTCATCACCAGTACGGTTAAAAATCTCATAAGCTGAATGAATGTTTATATAAGGGTTTTAGCGGTTTCAAGATCCTCGGGCGTATCAATGGAAACACCAATATAATCAGTAAGGGCCATACGGAGTGTCAGTCCGTGTTCAAGAAAACGGAGACATTCAATCTTTTCCGCATCTTCCAGGGGCGTGACCGGCCAGGATGTAAAATCCAGCAGTGCTTTTCTCCTGAAAGCATACACGCCGATATGCTCATAATGGCTAATGGAAGAAGCGGTATTTCTTGGATAGGGAATGATGCTGCGGCTGAAAAAAAGTGCATTCATTTTTTTATTCACGCAAACTTTCACACGGTTGGGATCTGCTATGGTTTCCGGGTTGGTGATCAGCTGCATAAGTGAACCAACCTGCACTTCCTTATCATCAAATAGCTGAAGCAGTTTTTGTAGAGGGTCTTTTTTAATGAAGGGTGTATCGCCCTGGACATTCAGTATGATATCAGCTTCTATATTCTCAAGCGCTTCAGCTATTCGGTCAGTACCGCTTTCATGGTTTTTTTTACTCCGCACGGGAACTCCTCCGTATTGCCTGATCTCTTCTTCAATGATATCACTGTCGGTAACCACCACCACATCATCAAACAAACCCGTTTCTTTTGCTGCCATAAAAACCCTTGCAATAACTGTTGTATCACCCAGTTTCTGCATGAGCTTTCCCGGGAAGCGGCTGGCTTCATAACGAGCGGGTATCATGGCGATCGTCTTCATGTTGGCGAAGATAACAGGTGGAAAATTGTTTTTGCAGAGATTGAATGAGGATGCTATTGCATTTTGCCGAAAGGTTTTTTCATCAGCATTCCAAGGTTTTCATCTTCTTCATTGGGATAGTAGCGGTCAAGGCCGTATTTGATTTCAAAAGGGTCCAGGTGCCGGTAGGTTCCCAAAAGGCGGTCCCAGATGGAAAGCACAGCGCCATAATTGCTGTCGGTATAAGGTTGTTTCCAGTGATGATGCACTTTATGCATGCCCGGTGAAACGAAAACATAACTCAGCGGTTTGTCAATCCACTTTGGCAGGCGGATGTTGGCATGGGTAAACTGGGTA
>CBDUBK010000029.1:0-10381 GCA_965365375.1 uncultured bacterium
TGTTTCTCTTTCTCTTTCTGTTTCTGTTTCTGTTTCTCTTTCTCTTTCACCTGCCCTTAAAATAAGAGCGGAGAAACAGAGCGAGAGCGGAGGACGCACTTCGCACTCCGCACCCCGCACTCTCTTGTTACTGCCCTGTTAACTTCCGCATTCCCCATATTTTCAGGCACCCGGTTTGCGTTTTCAGCTTCTAAATAATTAATACTATGAAGCGAATGATGGGATGGGCAATGATTGCTGCTACAGGACTTGCCCTTTTGAGTGGCTGCGCCAAAGAACCACTCGACAATCTGACTGAAGAGGAAAGCCGCATTTATGTAACCAGCCGTGACAGTACGGTCAATTTTGGCTCCTACAAAACCTACAGTATTTCAGATTCTGTGTACGTGATCGATAACAACACACTTACAGCCCGGGAAACAACCAGCTGGGACCAGCAATTATTAGCTGCTGTCCGCTCAGCTATGGAAGCCAGGGGATATGTGCGGGTGAGCCCGGGGCAGAATCCTGATTTGGGTATCAATGTGAGCCGATTGTACAATACCAGCACCAACGTGGTACGCTTTGACGATTACTGGGATGGCTACGGCGGATACTATGATCCTTATTATTGGGGATATAGTGGCTATGGATATTATTTCCCGCCAACCTATGGTATCTATGAAAGCACGGAAGCAGCCCTTTCCATTGACATCCTCGACCTGGAAAATGCAGCATCCAACAATGCCATTCGCGGTATCTGGAATGGACTGGTCCGTGGTTCAGGAATTTTTACCAGCGCTGCTGTACAGGGCCAGGTAAAAGCATTATTTGACCAGTCACCTTATATACAATCCATTCAATAAACAGTAAATTATGAAATCAAGAATAAGTATTTTATTTCTCATACTATTTTCAGCGTTTGCTGCGCAGGCACAGCTGAAGGGTGAAACAAAATTTAATATCAGGTATAATGTGGGATTACCCACAGGAAGTTTCAAAGAGCAGCTGTCAGAAAATTCTTTCCGTGGTTTAAATGGAAGTATTCTTTATGGATTATCTGACCAGCTGTCGATCGGTTTTGCTACCGGCTTCCAGGACTTTTACCAGAAAACTCCAAGGCAATTGTATAAGCTGGAAGATGGCAGTGATATTTCTGCTGTGCGTACACATTCTATCCAGTCCATTCCTTTGCTGGTGCAGACCAAATACCAGTTTTCACAGGGCAAGGCCATACAACCTTACGTGGCATTGGCTGCGGGTGGTAATATCATCAGCTATGCGGACCTGCTGGGTGAATTTGTGAGTGAGCAGGATGCTAAATTTGGTTTTGTTGCAAGACCTGAAGCGGGTGTGCTGATTCCTTTTGGTAAAACAAAAGCGAGTGGAATTACATTGGGTGCTTCTTATAATATCATGCCTTTCAAAACCGGGTCATTCAATAATATGAATCATATTGGAGTGCATGCAGGTGTTAGTATTCCGATGAGAAAGTAAAATGATTGAATCAAATTGTAAAGGATCGCTTTTGGCGGTCCTTTTTTTATTCCGGGCTGCGAGCTGTGAGCTACGCGCAGCGAGTTATAGACACTACTAGTTTCTTCACCGCAGAGAAAAAGACCAGCCTTCGCTGAAGCTATGGCTGGCGAAGAAAGAGATGGCGCAGAGGAGTAATCATTAGAGAACAAAGAAATAGCCGGGGAGGCGGGAAGGACGGTAAGTAATTTCATAAAAGAATGATGTGCATTATAGTCATCCAACATTTCGGGAACGTAATCGTTTACAGACTACCGGCTTCCGACTATTGACTAAAAAAACCACACTGTTCTTTAATGACTCAGACTTTGAACTTTCAACTTTGAACTTTGAACTTCTCTCTTACATGGCACTTTCTTTGTCTTACACACCCTGATTCCCCGGTTTTGAGGAAGCGTGAAAAAGTGATGTCATGGGAAAAACAATCCGTTTGGGCCTTTGCCTGGCCCTGGCCTTTATATTCAATAGCAGCCGTGCTGCTGATGGTCCTTCAGCAAATAAAAGCAGCTTCGGTAAAGCATGGTTCAACCCTGCAAGGCAAACGATGCTGATAGAGCAGGCCTTACAACGTTATTACCTCGTAAAAGAAAAAGGTGGCTGGCCCATTATTAAAACCCCTAAGAAGGTTTACATGAAAGGGCAGAGTGATCCCGCAATTAAACAGGTGAAAGCGAGACTGATCGCGAGCGGCGACCTGGTTTCTTCAGACACCTCATCTGTATATACTGATGAACTAGTAGTTGCAGTTCAGCAGGTGCAGAAAAGATTTGGTTATGATGCCACCGGCGTGGTAGATAAACATCTCGTAACGTTATTGAATGTTCCGGTTGAGGAAAGGATCCGTCAGCTGGAAGTGAATATGGAACGTTTCCGCAACAGCAAACCCATTCAGGAAGGCACCAGGATCGTCGCCAATATCCCTGAATTCAGGTTGTATGTGTATGAAGGAACACAGGCTGTATTTGACATGGCCATCGTGGTGGGAGCAACAAACAGCAAAACCGTGATCTTTGATGATGAGCTCACACATGTAGTGCTGAGTCCTTATTGGAATGTACCGCCAAGCATTGTACGCAACGAGATACTTCCTGCCATGCGCAGGAGTTCTACCTATCTCAAAAGAAATAATTATGAACAGACAGGGACAGAGAATGGTCTGCCTGTGATCAGGCAGAAACCAGGACCGGGCAATTCACTCGGTCTGGTAAAATTTGTTTTCCCGAATGATCATAATATCTATTTCCATGATACCCCGGCCAAAGGTTTGTTTCAATATCCCAAAAGAACTTTCAGTCATGGTTGCATCCGTCTTTCCGAGCCCGGAAAGCTGGCCAAATATCTTTTAAGGAATGATGCCAGCTGGACTGAGGAAAAAATTGAAGCGGCAATGAACGGAGGAAAAGAACAATGGGTAAAACTGGATGTGCCGGTTGCTGTTTCCCTGGCATATTACACAGCATGGGTGGATGATGAAGGCCTGGTACATATGCGCCAGGATGTGTACGGACTGGATAAAACCCATAAAATGATCGCTAAAACCCGCTAGAACCGCGGAAAAGCCGGGCACGGCTAATATTTTGTTAGGGATCGGGGCGATGGTGTGCGGGACCAATTAAAAAGACGACCTTTGACAGAATCAAAAACCTAAAAATTTATGGCGAGATCGGGTGAAACCTTTGGCAAAAAGGAAAAAGAAAAGAAAAGGCTGAAGGAAAGACAGGAAAAAAAGGAGAAAATGGAAGAAAGAAAGGCCAATGCCAAGAAAGGCAAGAGCCTTGATGATATGATGGCCTATATCGATGAGGATGGCAACATCTCCTCCACACCACCCGATCCAAGGAGGAAAAAAGTATTCAACGCTGAAGACATGCAGATTGGTGTGCCTAAACAGGTACCAGGTGAGGAAGAAGATCCCATCAGGACAGGGCTGGTTGCATTTTTCAACGATGACAAAGGTTTTGGTTTTATCAACGATTCAATTACCAAGGAAAGAGTATTCGTACATATCAAAGCGCTTACTGAACCGATCAGGGAAAATGACAAGGTAACCTTTGAAGTTGAAATGGGACCTAAGGGACCAACGGCTATCAACGTGAAGAAGGTTTAAGAACCGCTTCATGAAAAAATCAGAAGTTGATATTGTAAACGAAATCCTGGAGGCCTGCATACTCGCCTTCCCCGTTTCTTCATTTATCATCAGCCTTTACAAACAGTATATCAACCGTGGATGGCTCAGCAAAAAACAATTGCAGGGCCTGCACGCCAAGGCCTCAGCCATCAATGATCTTCCTCCCGGCCGTCTCGCGACCCTGGAAGCCATGATCAATAAAATGCCTACCCGTTACAAATCTGAAGCTCCTGCTGCCACACCGCTTTACCAGAAAGATGAAGAAAGCGGTAAACTCATTCAAAGCATTCTCGCCAAATATCCCCAGCATAAAAGAGTATTGTTCCTCCGGTCAAAATATGAGAACAATGAAGTGCTCACTCCAGCTGAGCTTGCGGATCTCAAACGATTCGGGCAGATGGTACGCTGATATCTCATTTTTACTTTAAGAGGATACCATGCCCGGCAATTATTTAATTTTTGCCTACCTTTTATATCTCCAACTAAAACTTCCTCGCATGAAAAAACTGTCAGTCCTCCTCCTGTTTGTTATTCCATTATTTGTATCGGCGCAACTAAAAACACACTGGTCGCCTGAGCAATCCATGAAAATGAAAAACATCAGTGCTGTCCAGGTGTCACCAGATGGAAGCAAAGTATTGTATGCCGTGCGTGAAGCCATCATGACCGATGACAGGAGTGAATATGTAAACCAGATCTTTCTTTCGGATGCACAGGGAAAAAATACTGTACGTCTTACCCGGGGTGATCGCAACAATGCCAATCCTAAATGGAGTCCTGACGGGCAGCGCATTGCTTTTACATCAAACCGGGATGGGAAAAACAATATTTATATTCTCCCTGTAATGGGTGGTGAATCTGAAAGACTTACGGATGTAAAAACGGGTGTGGCTGATTTTCAATGGAGTCCTGATGGAAAGATGATTGCTTATACTATGACGGACCATGCAACGGATGCGGAAGAAAAGGCAAAAAAAGGAAAGGATGACTGGTATTTTATGGATGAGAATTACAAGCAGGGCAGGTTATATATTCTCTGGCTGAATGAAAAAGATACAACTGGCAAACAAAAATCACTGCAGCTTACTAAAGAGAACAGGCATATCATTGATTTCAACTGGAGCCCTGATAATAAATCCATCGTATTCACACACGGTTCTTCTTCCCGTGTGAATGACCAGGTGTATAGTGATATCTCCATGGTAAACATTTCCAGTGGCGAAGTGAAAAAAATTGCTGCTACCGGTGCATCTGAATCTGACGCGGTATTCAGTCCTGATGGTAAATCCATTGCTTATTTTGTAAGCGAAGACCCGGTGATCTGGGGTGGAAAAACTACTGTACGCATTCTGCCTTTAAACGGTGGCAAACCTGTTGATCTTATGGGTACGCCAAACGAACCCTCTATCATGATTGGCTGGAGCGCTGATGGAAAATATATTTATACAGGCGAAAATCACCATACACTGATTCATATTCACAAACTCAGTACGGATGGTAAATCAGTTAGTGTTTGGAATGCAGGAAACAATGACCTCCTGACCTTAGTGAGCCTGAATGAGACTGGAACTCATTTTGGTTTTATCATGCAGAATCCTTCAAAGCCCGGCGATGCTTATGTGAGTGCAGTGGGTTCTTTTTCGCCTGTTAAGATCAGTAATGTGAACCCGGACCTGGCAGGCCTTCCCGTTCCAAAAACAGAACTCATCACCTGGAAAAGTTTTGATGGAAAAGTGATTGAAGGTTTGCTTACTTATCCGTTGAATTATGAAAAAGGAAAAAAATATCCTTTGATCCTGAATATCCATGGTGGCCCTGCTGGTGTTTTCATGCAAAACTTTACAGCCGGAAATTCCGGCGCTTATCCCATTGCAGCATTTGCTGAGCAGGGCATAGCCGTACTGCGTCCCAATCCAAGAGGTTCTACAGGTTATGGTAAAGACTTCCGCCTTGCCAACCAGCGCGACTGGGGTGGTGGTGATTACCAGGACCTGATGCTTGGTGTTGATCATGTGATCAATATGGGTTTGGCAGATAAAGAAAAACTGGGTGTGATGGGTTGGAGTTATGGCGGGTTCATGAGCAGCTGGATCGTTGGTCATACCGACCGTTTTAAGGCTGCCTCAATAGGAGCTCCGGTTGTAGATCTTGCCTCCCAGAATATGACAGATGATATCAATGGTTTCCTTCCCTCTTATATGAAAAAGCAGCCCTGGGAAGACTGGACTGTCTACGAAGAACATTCACCACTGCGGTTTGTGCAGAATGTAAAAACCCCTGTGTTGTTGCAACATGGTGAAAGTGATATCAGGGTGCCCTTCAGCCAGGGAGTGATGTTTTATAATGCTTTAAAAAGAAGAGAGGTGCCTGTACGTTTCCTGGTGTTACCACGTCAGCCTCACGGTCCTGTAGAACCGAAAATGACGCTGAAAGTAATGCAGACTAATTTGCAATGGATGAAACAATATTTGACCGGGGGCGAGAAAGCATTTTAGTCCGTAGGGACATGCCAACGGATGACAGGTTCGATGGGGTTGAATGTTTACGTACTATCCTTGAGTGCGGGGATGTGGCCCTGAGGAAGAATAGCGAGCAGTCCTTTATTCAGAGCAGGAAATGATCATTGAGCGAAAGAAATATAGTGAAAACCCCTGTTCTGATAATGATCACTGGATCATCTTGTTCCGGATAATCTCCATCAGCTGTGGCTTATAATTTTCACCAATCTGGATTTCAGTAGTCACATCTTTCAACCTCACAAGGTTGCCTTCAATACCTGTGATGCGGCCAATGGCGATGATGAATGATTTGTGCACGCGGATAAAATCCTTTGATGGAAGTCGCTCTTCCAGGTCTTTCATGCTGGTATAAACCATGGTCTTTTTGCCAGCACAATAAATAGCGACATAATTTTTCATCCCTTCGATATAATCTATATCCGGCAGGTTGATCTTGAGCAGCTTGCCTTTGGATTCAGTCTTTACAAAAATATAATCATCTTCACCCTGGCCAGCAGGCGCTGCGGGTTCTTCCATTTCTTTCGCAGCTTTTTGTACAGCCTGCAAAAACCTTGGTAAACGGATCGGCTTCAATAAATAATCTACAACATCCAGCTCATAACTCTCAAGGGCAAATTCACTGTAAGCGGTTGTCAGGATTACTTTTACTTTTCCCTGTATGGCCTTGATAAAATCTATTCCTGAAAGTTCAGGCATTTGTATATCGAGAAAAACGAGATCAATTTTTTGGGTGGCAATCAGCTGAAGCGCTTCAAGCGGGTTGGTTGTAGTTCCTGCCAGTTGCAGCAAGGGAGTCTGCTCCACGTAATGCACGAGAATATCAATCGCGTGCTGTTCGTCATCAACAATTATACATTTGATCATAGCCTGGTGATGGTGAGTTCTGTAGTATAAAAATCGTCCTCATCTTTCACATTCAGCGAATAGTCTTTCTGATATGCGAGCTCCAACCGTTTTTTGATATTATCCAGCCCGATACCTGTTGACAATTCTTTCGGACCTGTCTTCTTTTTATTACGGCAATAAAAATACAACTGCCCGCTATCAATTGCAGCCCTGATAATGATGGGAGCTGCATTGCTTTTCAGATCACCATGCTTAAAAGCATTCTCCACAAGGGTGATCAATACAAATGGAATGATCTTGGCCCCATTCAGCACTCCTTCCACGTCAAACTGCACATTCAGGTTATTGCTGAAACGAAGCTGGTTGATCTTGATCACATTGCGTACATGTTCAATCTCGTCTTTCAACGGAGCCTTGCCATCTTTTGCATTGCCCTCACTGAGCGCATAACGCATAATATCACTCAGGGTAAGTATGCCTTCCGATAATTCCGGTGAATAAGGAAGGGATTTGGCGTATAAAAAGTTTAAAGTATTATGAAGAAAATGAGGATTGATCTGTGCTTTCAGGAAATTGAAATTGGCCTGGGATTTTTCTATTTCCAACTGCATTTTCTGGGCTTCAAGGATCTTGCGCTGCTTTCTTTCATCACGCAGGTAAGTGAGGTAGGAAGCGAGCAGTGAAAATCCTAATTGGAAAACAATGGAAAAAGCAAAGGACAGGATCAGTAATCCTACCGGCACTTTCTTCCCTTCCAGTTGTTCCTTCATTTCTTCTTCACCTGAAAGAAAATAAAATGAACCTACACTGTAAGCGGCCAGGAAAAAAGAAGCAATCAGGCCCAGTTTTAAAAATGAAAATGCGGTGCTTTTCTCCGCGAATCGTTTATAGAAACCATTGAGCGTGTAATAAAAAAATACAGCACTGAATAAGAAACTGAATAACTGGCTCACCACGAACTGCCAGCGCACCATGCGGCTCCAGTCATGTGGTTTTTCAGTTGGCGCCAGCGATGCGAAAGCAATGCCCACCAGCATGAAAAAAATATAAATGGCCAGCACTACCCAGAATACCCGCCAGAACTGAAATCTCTTATTTGTTTCCATATTCATTGCAAATCAAATCCCAGGGTCAATTTATCAAACTTATGCGAAGAGCCTGGTCATAGAATGATCAAAAGAATAAAGCCGGGCCAAGGAGGTTACCGGCTTTATTCTTACTATTATTTTTTTACTGGCCGATGCCGATTCCTCCGCCACCGCCCTGTGTTCTTTTTGCTTCTTCCTCAGCACCTGTTGTACGGTTGCGTGCAGCTTTCACCTGTGCGCTTCCGAAACGGAATACCAGGCTCAATTTAAATTGCTGCGCTTCCCAGTTGCTGCTGAATACAGATTTCTGTCCAGCAAATTCGGTCTGGCCCCTGAATTCCAGGGTACCGAATACATCGCTCATGGATGCCTTTACGGTACCACGGCCATTCAGCACCTGCTTCTGGATGCCGGCATCCACGCTCCACAATGAACGGCCTTTGAAGCTGCCCATGTAAATGGTTGGTGCATTGTAAAATCCTGTCAGTTCCGCTGTCCATGCTTTGGTCTTTCCAAACTTCAGGCTGTTCTGTGCAAAGAAGTTGAAACCGAATGCATCAAGATCCACCTTTCTTCCTTCACCAAAATCAGCTTTATACCTGCTGTAGTTGGTGCTGATGTTACCAAACACTGTATAGGATTTATACATGAATGGATAACTGATATTCAGGTTCACGATATCCTGGGTAGCCAGGTTTCTTTTCGTAATAAAGGATTTTGATTTTTCTGCAGTATCGATCCACTGTGCGAACATATTTTCAACATGGCTGTAATTCAGCGTTGTGTTCAGCCTGTATTTATAAGTGTGCGTGATTCCAAAACTGTTGGTATACTGCGGTACCAGGTCCACGTTACCTTTCTGGAAAGTGTATTCATCCAGCTTGAATTCAAAGGGGTTCAGATCCTGGTAAGCCGGCCTGTCAATGCGCCTGCTGTACGTAAGACTCAGCTGGCTCATTGGATTTTTATTGAAAGTGATGGCCGCACTTGGAAACAGGTTGGTATAGTTGCGGTTGAATGTGGTATCATATTTTTCGTAGGTGGCTCCGTTTTTACGCTGGCCTTCAGATACACCTTCCGTAATGGTATTCTCTACACGCAAACCTGCCTGGATCATAAATCCTTTGAATGGTTTGTTATAGTTCACATACGCGGCATTGATATTCTCGCTGTAGTTGAACAGGTTACTCCTGTCTTTATCCAGCACCATTGAATTGCCATACACATCGTAACGCTGGAAATCATTATCGGTCCTGATCATGGCAGCCTTACCACCAAAACCAAGTTTGCCTCCTTTGAAATTCTGTTCCCAGTCAGCCTTTATGGAACTGATGCGGATATCAGAAGGGGCGATCATGCGGTAAACCACGGTTCTTGTCAGGTTGCCATTGGCATCGTAATAAAAATTGGGCTGGTACTGGTCGTTCTCAATTCCGTAGTCGCCATGATCCGCGTTCAGCGTCAGGCTTTTTCCATCAGCGCCCGTATAGGAATAGTTCAGGTTAAGATTGATATTATCCCTTCTCATTTGAGATGCATTATCCGCGATGAGCGTTCTGTCCAGGGTATTGGTTGGAATATAAGTGATAGGAGTAACAGAATAATTAGCGATTTCAGGTTTGGCAATGGTACCGTTGACCATAGCGCCAAGCGTGCTCTTTTTATTCAGGAAAAAATCTGCACCAACTTTATAACTATGTGTGTTATTGGTGATGGTCATCTTGCTTACCTGGTCAAACATGGTATCAAGCACCGTCCTGTTGATAGCCATACGCTGGCGCATCCTTCCCTGGTTGGTATTATAGTTACCAAAAAGGTTCATATTCTTATTGCGGTAGTTCAAGGCAACACCACCATTGTATTTTGGAAACACACCAATATTGTAACCGGCAGTAACGGATCCATTTGTTCCAAGTGATTTATTTTTCTTCAGCCTGATATTGATGATACCCGCATTCCCGGCTGCTTCATAGCGGGCAGAAGGGTTAGTGATCAGTTCAATGGCTTCAATATTATCTGACTGGATGGATTTGAGATAATTCGCAAGATCCTGGCCACTCAAAGGTGTGGGCCTTCCATCAATATAAACCTGTACACCATTTTTACCGGCTAGGCTCAGGTTCTCATCTTTATCTACAAGCACCCCGGGTGATTTGCGCAACAGTTCCAAAGCATCAGAACCAACAGCATTGATGGTTCCTTCCACGTTGAGAATGGTTTTATCGGCCTTCACTTCAACGATAGGCTTACGCGCTGTAACCACGAGGTTCTGCATATTGCCCTCA
>CBDUBK010000030.1:0-10282 GCA_965365375.1 uncultured bacterium
TCTTCAGGAAGCAGTTTTGATTCTACATGATGATAATCTGCAGTTGCTACAACCGCATCTGCTAAAACTGATTTCCCATTTACCAGTACCGATTGCACTTTCCTGTTTTCTACCCGGATGTTTTCCACTTCTGCATTAAAATGAAACCTGGCTCCATTTTCAACTGCCATCCGCATCATGCTTTCAATAACTTTTCCAAAACCACCTTTTGGATACCAGGTTCCGAGTTTTAAACCGGCATAATTCATCAGGCTATACAAGGCTGGCATTTCCCTTGGCATGGCACCAAGAAAAAGCACGGGAAATTCCATCAGGGCAATGAGCCTGGGATGTTTGAAAAATTTCCTGACATGAGCACTGAAGGAAGAAAAAAGATCCAATCCCAGGGCAACCTTAAAAAGAGATGGGTCTGCAAATTCCATTAATGATAGTCCCGGCATACGGGCCATCTTGTTCATCCCCGTTTCATATTTAAAACGGGCCTGCTCCATGAACTTATCCAGTTTTTTGGCGCTGCCGGTCTCAATAGATTCAAAAACTTCTCTCAGTGATTTATAATCAGCAGGAATTGTAAGGCGGTCCTGCTCAAAAACCATTTCAAACCCGGGGTCAAGCAATTCAAGTTCATATAATTCATTAACCCTGTACCCGAAATCATTAAAAAAATCTTCAAAAACTCCCGGCATCCAGTACCAGCTTGGACCCATGTCAAACGAATAACCTTCTTCCGTTTTGAACTGGCGTGCTCGTCCGCCGGGTGTGGCATTCTTTTCAAATACATCAACGGAATGACCTTTCGCAGCCAGGTAGGCAGCAGCACTGATGCCTGAAAAGCCGGATCCTATGATTGAAATATTTGCCAACAGTTGTTTAAATTTTAAATTACGGAATTAAACATTATTCAGTTCTAATTCTTTTTCCAGGTCCTCTACCGATCTCAGCCATTTAATTTTTTTATGCTTGCCGATACGGCTGATCAGTTCAGGATGACCTGCTATCAGTATTGGCTTCTTCGTAGCGCCAAGAACCTCCTGCAGGTAGCGGCTGGTTTCATCAGGATGATTGTTGTGGACGAGGAACAAAAGGATTTTCCCGGGTTGAACGGATCGTATCACATCCTCCATAGATGACAGGGGCATGTTGGCTCCAAGATAAACCGAACGCTGCCCTGACTGCCTTACCAGGTAGTGCGCTAACAGTAGTCCAATTTCGTGTAATTCTCCTTCAGGTAAAAATAAAAGCCATGAAGGCGAAGAGGATTTTACCGGTGGCAGGGCATCAATGGCTGTATATAATTTCTGGCGGAGCATATTGCTGATAAAATGTTCGGCTGCAGGGGGAATACTGCTATCCGACCACATCAGTCCTACCCTGTTCAACAGGGGTAATAATATCTTTTTGTAGGCTTCAGGCAATCCATACCGCAATACGCAATGGGAAAATAATTTTTCAAAATGCGCTTCATTGTATTCCATGCCTGCCGCTATCAGCTGGCTGATAAAATATTCTTCATGATCATGTGCTTTTACATCAAGTGTGAAGGCAGAAACCAGTTTGTCAAGTTTTTCATCCGGCAGCCTTGCCAGTTCGGAAACCTTTCGGTCAACCTTCATCAGGCTGACGATATTCAACAGGCGCCGGAGCTGTTCTCCGTCGTAATAACGGGTATTACCTTCAGAACGCATCGGCTTCAGGGCATTGTACCGCTTCTCCCAGATCCTGATGGTGTGGGACTGAACCCCGGAGAATCGGCTCAGTTCTGATATGGAAAAGCGGTTCATAATTTTGTTTAAATTTATAAACATTTATTTAAACAGAAAAAATAAAGTTTCTTTGGGCGATAAATGCTGCTGGCCAATGGCCATTGGCTATCAGCCATTAGCTTATTTTTATCACCACATGCAAACACTACCCGATTTTTCCCAGCCACTCTGGTTCTTTATAGCTGTACTGGCCGTTTTCATGGTGGTCTTTTTGCGGTATGTGCTGATAGCAGGATTGTTCTATTGCATATTTTATATCTGGTCACCGGAAAAATGGAGGCGGCAGAAGATCAGTAACAGGACTTACAGCAAGGAGCAGTTGAAGAACGAGGTGAGATGGAGCATGCTTACTGCCCTGATCTTTGCAGTGGCCGGCGCCTTAACCGCACTTATGTGGCAAAAAGGATGGATGAAGATCTATACTGATGTAAATGACTATCCATTGTGGTGGCTGCCGGTAAGTTTGATCATCTCCCTCTTTCTTCATGAGACCTATTATTACTGGGTACACCGGTGGATGCATCATCCGAAAATTTTCAGGAAAGTGCACAAGGTGCATCATGACAGCAATATCACTTCACCATGGACTGCATTCAGTTTCCACCCACTGGAAGGATTATTACAGGCCATATTCCTGCCCCTGGTATTTTTATTCCTGCCGGTACATCTCTATATCCTCCTGTTCCAGCTGACGCTCATGACTTTCAGCAGTGTGATCAATCACCTGGATATAGAGATCTACCCAAAGAAATTCAGGGAACATTTTATAGGTAAATGGCTCATCGGGGCATCGCACCATTCCCTTCACCACAAACAGTTCAAATATAATTTCGGACTTTATTTTACTTTCTGGGATAAGTGGAAAAAAACAGAGAGTCCTTTGTACAACCAGTTATTTGATGAAAAGACCGGGATGCATCAATAGCTGGCGCGCTCTCTTTCTTCTATTTCCTGCTGGAATCTCTGCAGCAATTTGAATTCCAGTTCATCAGCACAGCGCCATTGCTGGTCCTTGCGGTACAAAATATATTCAGCATGATCACCTGATACCAGGTATTGCCTTTGGCTGAGTGGTGTGAAGTGGTAACATTCTCCTGTAACAGTAGCCTGGAATTCCATCAGGGCAAGTTAGGAAGAGAGCGTAACTGGCAAAAAGCTTTTTTATTTTTTTAGGTATATGTACTTAGAGTAGCTTATAGCCATCAGCTATTGGCTGTTGACTTCCTTTCACATAAATTTCTGAATAGATGAATAAAATCTTGCTAACTTCTTTCTGTGAAAGCACCCTTCCTCCTGGCCATCATCATTTTCTCCGGATCCTTCCTCCAGGCTCAGGACCTGACAGGGTTCTGGAAAGGCAGCCTCAGGATGGGTGGCGGATGCTTTACCCAAAACAATATTGAGCTCCAGCTGAATTTTGTAGGTGACAGTGTTTTTGGTGATTCTTACCAGTATGAGAATATCAATTATTATGTCAAGAAAAAAATTACAGGCCGTTATGACCGCGCCAATAAAAGACTTGTCATCCACGAAATGCAGGTGGTTACTTTTCACATTCATGAACACTGTACCATCTGCGTAAAAAATTTTTATCTCTCCTACCGCAAAGAAGGTAAAACAGAAATCCTGACCGGTGACTGGGATGGAAAGGTGCTGAATACCGGAATGAACTGCAGTGTGGGACCCATCACCCTATCGAGGGCGGCCGAATCTGATTTTAAGGAAGTACCTGAAATCATTGTAGATACCGGTACGCTTAAGCTTGATTTTTATGATAATGCCCAGGTGGATGGTGATTCCATTACCATCCTGGTGAATAAAAAAATCGTGGCGACACACCAGCGGCTTTCCACCAAACCAATCACGATCTATGTAACGGTAGATCTGAACAAACCTTTGCAGGAAGTGGAGATGCTGGCAGAAAACCTGGGTTCCATTCCACCCAATACTGCCATACTCATCATTACGGCCGGTGAAAAGAAGTACCAGCTCTTCCTTACCTCAACCCAGTCCAAGTCAGCAATGGTCCGTTTTGTTTACGAGAAAAAACAAGAGGTCGCCACTACTGACCTCTGATACGCACAGGTTTATCAACAGTCCGAAGAATTATTGTGGATTTATGTGAATAAGGGTGCAAAAAATATTTCAATTAAATATCAGCCAGTTATGCCATGTGCTTGATGAGAAATTTGATGTTGGCACTGGTTTTTTTGTAATTCTATATATGAGCCGCCAGCAACCTGCTTCCAGATCGGGCAAACCACCTTCATTGAAGAAATTGCCTGCAAAAAAAACGGGCGGGAAAGAAACCCCCGCGCAAAAAATCGTTGTATCAACCGGCGGCAAAAAATATTTCTCCAGCATCGTTCAACTCATCAGGAGAAATCTGCCCGAAGGGCCTGAAAGCAAAATGCCGCTTTCCGTTAAACCAATGCTTGCTACGTTGGTTGATGCACCTTTCACCAGTGATGAATGGCAGTTTGAATTAAAACTTGATGGTTACCGTGCGCTCGCTTTTTTGAATAACGGATCCGTTGAGATCCGCTCACGCAATGAGAATTCCTTCAACCATAAATTCAAAGCTGTTTATGAAGCCTTGAAGGACTGGAATATCAATGCTGTGGTAGATGGAGAGATCGTTGTACTGAATGAAGAAGGGCGTCCTGACTTTAATGGTATCCAGCAATGGGATAAAAAACAGGAAGGGCAATTGATTTATTACGTGTTCGATATGATCTGGCTCGACGGAAAGGATATTTCAAAACTTCCGCTCTATCAAAGAAGGGATATTCTCAGGCAGCTGATGCCTGATTCCGGCACTATCAGGTACAGCGATCATATTGATGATATTGGTGAGGAATTTTTTGAGATCGCCCGGAAGAATAACCTGGAAGGTATCATCGCGAAAAAAAAGGATGCAGCCTATTTACCGGATGCTCGTTCCAAAACCTGGCTCAAAATAAAAATAGAAGAACAGCATGAGGCCATCATCTGCGGTTTCTCAAAAAACCGCGACAGTGACAGGGTATTTAGTTCACTGGTCCTTGGCGTTTATAAAGAAGGCAGGCTGACCTATTTAGGCCAGGCGGGCACAGGCTTTACTGAAAAAAGCCAGGTGGAGCTGATGAAAAAAATGAAACCCCTTGTAACTGCGGGCAGGCCTTTTGATAAAGATCCTAAAATCGGCAAACCTACAACCTGGCTGGAACCCGAACTGGTATGTGAAGTAAAATATACAGAACTCACCCAGGAAGGTATCATGCGTCACCCTTCTTTCCAGGGAATAAGAAATGATAAAACAGCTGTTGAACTGAATATTGAGCCTGCACAGCCAACAAATAAAATACTTGAAGATTCAACTGGCCATGATCATGAACTGATCAGCAACAGGAAGGAAGAACAAATCGTAACCATCAATGATCATGAACTGAAGCTTTCAAATCTCACAAAGGTCTTCTGGCCTGCCGGCAGGGGGCAAACAGCCATTACCAAGGGTGATTTACTGAGGTATTATTACAATATGGCAGATTATATCATGCCCTATATGAAAGACAGGCCGCAGTCGCTCAACCGTTTTCCCAATGGTGTTAACGGTGAAAGTTTCTACCACAAGAACATGGGCGGTAAAATAGATAAATGGCTGAACACTTTTAAACGTTACAGTGATTCAAACGGAGAGGCTAAGGATTTCCTGATCTGCAGCAATACGGCTTCGCTCATTTATATGGCCAACCTGGGTTGTATAGAAATGAATCCCTGGCATTCAAGAGCACAGACCGCATTATATCCCGACTGGTGTGTGATTGACCTGGACCCGGGGGAAATTTCCTTCGGGAAAGTGATTGAAACGGCTAATGTAGTAAGGCAGGTGCTGGATAGCCTGCAGGTCCCATCCTACCCCAAAACTTCGGGTTCCACCGGGATACATATTTATATTCCGCTGGGTGCTAAATACAATTATGAACAGTCAAGGCAACTTGCCGAGTTGATCGCAAACCTTGTACATGAGGAATTGCCTGCATTTACCAGCCTGGTACGAAGTCCACAAAAAAGAACAGATAAGATCTATATTGACTACCTGCAGAACAGGCCCATTCAAACCATTTGTTCGGCATACTCAGTCAGGCCCAAACCCGGTGCAACAGTATCAGCCCCGCTTCACTGGGATGAAGTAAAAAAAGGATTGAAGATTTCCGGTTTCACCATTAAAAACATGATGCAGAGAGTAAGATCAGAAGGTGACCTTTTTGAAGGGGTGATGAATAAAGGCATAGATCTCAACAGCCTTTTGAAAGGCCTTACACAATTGATCTGACCGCGAAAAATATCAGCTGGGTTTAAACCATCCCTTGATCTTAGTGAGAACTGATTCTTTATTTTTCTTTTCCTCACCAATCAGGAATCCATAGGGTTTCAATGGCTCTATATGATCACAGATAATCTTTGTGATCCCAAGTAAAGGAATAGCCAGGATCATCCCGGGTATGCCCCAGATCTGTTCCATGCCTACGATACCCGCGATGGTGAAGAGAGGGTTGATGCTAACACCCTTTCCCACCACGAGGGGTTCCAGGATATAGGTTTGCAGGAACTGCACGATGGCATAAGTGATCAATACACCAACGATCATGGAAGAACTGCCCCCCTGCATTACCACCGCAAGTACAGTGATGGCATTCCCGGTAAGATTGCCCACGAATGGAACGATCTCCAGCAGGCCGCAGAGCACAGCGAAAAAGACGGCGTTCTTTACACCAACGATTGAAAAACCGATACTGTACATGATCCATAAACAGAGGATCATCCAGGCAAGTCCTGTAAGATATTTCTGAGCCACACCACCTGCTTCATCCATGATCACGGTCGCATTCTTTTTATTCGCAGGCGGCACCAGCATTAAAACAAATTTTCTCAGGTGGGTCCGGAAATAAAGAAATAGGAAAACATAAACCAATACCAGCAAAACACTGGTAAGGAAACCACCAATCCCCGATACAGCACCTGTGATCATGGTGGATAGTTTGCCACCCCCACCTTCCTGCTGTTCCTTGATGATCTCATTTTGTTTTTTAATGGAAATACCAAGATTGGTGCTCACATAATCGCGTAGTTCCGTGATCTTCTGGTTCAGGTTCTGCTCAATCTGGTCTGAGTTTTTGGAAATATCTGATACCTGCCAGGCAAACATGGCAATGATTCCAGCCATAACTACCAACAGTATCAGTGTGGAAAGCAGGATGGCCAGCCCTTTCTTTAATCCCCATTTTTCCAGCTTCAATGAAACAGGCAGGAGCAGCATGGCAAAAATGGCTGCAAAGGTCAGCGGAACAAGAAATGGTTTTGCATAGATCAGGATGATGATCAGCAATACGAGGAAGACCATGATCTTGATTGATTTTGCCAGTCTGTCGTTCATGAAATGAAGATAGAGAAAAGCTGCATGCTGTAAACGTCAATGGTGTAGAGTTTTGATTGTGGCCAAAAGACAGGAATTTCTGTTATGTTGATCAGACTTGATTCCCTGACCTGGATCCAAGTTGAGTAAAGTATAAGAGATTTCAGAATTTATTTGATGCTTCGCTTCATTCTCTCAGTCGGTGAAGAATAATTAAAATCATCCTTTATTTTGCTCAGATGGCTGGACCATATCCCAAAAATTTCCATACAAATCCTATTTAGAATCAATTTAACTAACTTTATTATATGCCGATAGAATTATCATATACTCATAAAGAGATTATCAATTTAATCCAGGACATTAGATCCTTAAAGGAACTGGAAGAAATTAAATCTTTGTTGATTACTTACATGTCATACAAAGTTTCTAATGAGGCAGATAAAGCATTTTCAGATAAGGGGTATACAGAAGCTATATTCGAAAAGTGGAAAAATGAGCATTTCCGCAAAAGTGCTTAAATGAGGGTAGTAATTGATTGCAATATCCTAGTTGCTTGTTTGAGCACTCGCTCTCCTTACCATAATATTTATAATTCTTTGGTCAGTGGAAAGTTTGAATTGATCGTTTCTCAAGATATTCTATTTGAGTATGAAGAGATCATTCAGATAAAATACGGCGTAAGCACAGCTGAAGCTTTTATGTCATTATTATCGTTATTGCAAAATGTTCATATCGTTCACCCATTTTACAAATGGAATTTGATAAGTGCAGATCCAGACGATGATAAATATTGCGATTGCGCTGTTTCTGGTGCAGCTGATTATATTGTAACTGAGGATAGTCACTTCAACATATTAGGTACCATTCCTTTCCCTCAGGTGACTGTTATAAATATTACTAGTTTTTCTAGCATGATTTAATCGTGGAGGTCCTTTGGTTACGTACAACCTCAAAGCATTAGCGATGTGGTGTCATTTCTTGTTCCTCTAGCTGATAAGGAATGCTGATTAACGATTTATTGCTGATTGTTTATTCCTTACCCGCCATTTGCGCCAATGCATCGTTAGCGGTTCGGGATTCACAATCTGCCTATTGAAGCTTCATTGATGTTTTTGCTTTTAACTCGTCTGCAATATCAGGTCTATAAAATTTGACATACTTGTTAAAAGCTTGTTGTATAAATGAGGCAACCCAATATTGTGAATCTTCTTCTGGTGTCATGCCCATATCAAGATAATCTATGTAGTCAGTCGACATCATATAATGGTCATTCAAATAGAATAGGTAATAGAAATGCAGAACAAAAATTGCAATTAAGTCATTTTGAAAGTGATGGATAGCTTTTACTCTGCCTTCAAGTCTAATTTGATTGTCATTAAGTAACAAGTTATGGTAGAAATTATAATGAGTATGGTCATTACATCTTTCTCTGATTTCTTTGTATAGCTTATCTCTCTGTAGTAAGTCGGTTATCGGTTTGAGTTTAACTGAATCTTTGATATATTTTGAAATCACTCGATATTCAGGAATCGTTTCTCTACCACTCCGCCAATTGTCAATATGTGCTACAATGAAATTGTCAATTGAAAAATGATCGTGTAAGTAAAGATTTGTGTAGATGTTAATGATTGTCGAATCATAATACTTTCTTAAGAGAGCGTAAGAATCATTTAATCTGCCGCTATACAGAGTATTTTTAATCGACTCTAATGTCCCACTAATGGAAGTGAAAACATACGTATCGAGATTGACAATGGCTTTGGTTCCTTGGCTAATGAACCCCATTGTCGTGTCTGAAAGTGCTTCATAAAAAGCAATAAGTTCTGTCAACTGTTCGAAAACAGGGTGCTCTAGATATTCTTTTTGAAGATTGTGTTTTGGTAGAGAGTCTAAGTCCATTTGAATGTCGTTTTAGCCTGACCGCTAACACAAAAAATAGATGCAAGTTTCAACCTTCCCTAATAGTACAGCTATGAGAAATTGGGCATTGATTACCAGGATGCTCCGTATAAAATACGCAAGTATCCAAATTGGCGTCAATCCAGCAGGCCTTGATTATATATTCACCCAATGAACAGCTGGTATGCCAATATTCACGCTATCCCCGGACTAACTATTTTTGCATTGTAAAAATAATCTCATGAAAACTTTCTCCGAGTTGATCCGCTCCGACAAACCTGTGCTGGTTGATTTCTTCGCGGAATGGTGTGGCCCCTGCAAAATGATGGCACCCATGCTGAAGCAGGTGAAGGAACAGGTGGGTGATGATGGAACCATCATCAAGATTGATGTAGATAAAAACCCGGAACTGGCACAGCAATTCCAGGTGCAGGGTGTGCCTACCCTGGTCCTGTTCAAAAAAGGTGAAGTGAAATGGAGGCAGTCGGGTGTGGTACCGGTGCTAACGTTGGTGCAATTGATGAAACAACACAGTTCTTAAGATCCGTACTCCTGATTCCACCATTTTTCAATGGAAGGGAAAGCGATCCTGAACCAGGTAGTGAATCGTTCCGGCTTATCTTCCAGTTCTTTTTTGATGGTTTCAAGCGTTTCATACCGCCAGGAAGCCACTTCCATCTCATCCGGGAAGATCCCTGATTCATAACTACCTGCAAATACATGATCATATTCATGTTCAACCAGCCCGTTCTCAACTTCTGCACGGTAGGTGAATGAAAAAATTTCCCTGAGCGGCGTACTAAACCCCAGTTCTTCATCCAGTCTCCTGTTCGCGGCATCACTCGTTTCTTCCCCGGGATAAGGATGGCTGCAGCAGGCATTGGTCCACAATAAGCCACCGTGATATTTGGTGGCGGCACGTTGCTGCAACAACATGCGCCCCCTGCTGTCAAAAATAAAAACACTGAAAGCGCGGTGCAGCACACCTTCCTGGTGGGCCTCCATTTTTTCCATAATGCCTGTCTGATTGTCGTGCTGGTCTACCAGTATTACCATTGTTTTTTCCATGCAAAAGCTGAAGATTCAAAATTAAAGACTAATCAATGGAATCAGCTGAGCAATTCCGCATTGCGGATGGAAGAACAAGACCTGATCTTATTGATTACGGATGAATGCAGCCGGGTAAAACTTTCCAGATGCCTGTGATGATGCAGGTCCGTAC
>CBDUBK010000031.1:0-10198 GCA_965365375.1 uncultured bacterium
CTGGATGCCAATGATGATAACCATACCTTCCTTATCTGGGCAGATCCGCAGGTGGCACATGCTCGCGATGTAGAAAAAATGCTCAATGAAACTGTGCCTGATGTGAAGAAACTGGTGACAGCCGCCGGTCCTGATGCATTGCTGCACGGGATCACCGTTGGTGATATCGTATGGGACAAACTGGAACTGTTTAAGGATTATGATGAAGCCGTTTCCAGGATGGGCATTCCGTTTTTCCAGTGCCTGGGCAACCATGATATGGATTACCGCAAGGGTGGCGATGAAACTTCTGATGATACATTCATGCAGACCTATGGTCCGACCTATTATTCTTTCAACAGGGGCAAGGTGCATTATGTAGTGATGGATAATGTGAGATACCTCGGAAGGGAAAGGGAATATGACGGTTTTTTCCAGCAGCACCAGCTGGACTGGCTGATGAAAGATCTTTCATTTGTTCCACTTGACAGGCTGATCGTATTATGTGTTCATATACCTGTTCATCACGGAACCAAGAACAACCAGGCTTTGTACGACCTGCTTGCAGGCAGGGATGTTCATATCATGTCGGGCCATACCCATTACCATGTGAATGTGGAGAAGGATAATATCTATGAGCACAACCATGGAACCGTTTGTGGTGCCTGGTGGACAGGACCTATCTGCGGTGATGGTACACCCGGGGGGTATGGTGTGTACAAAGTAAAAGGGAAAGAACTGAGCTGGCATTACCAGAGCACCGGAAAAGAAGCAAATTACCAGATGAAATTATTTAAGAGTGATCTGAATGCTTCTGAAAAGCAGGTGCTGGCCAATATCTGGAATTATGATCCGAAGTGGAAGCATGAATACTGGGTGGATGGCGCACATAAAGGAAGCCTTGAACAGATCGAAGGATTTGATCCGCTGGCTTATTCAAGTTTACTGGGACCTGAGCTCCCCAAGCCGCGCGGATTTGCTGAACCTAAAAAGACCAATCATCTTTTCAGGGCAGTGGTTCCGGCAGGTGCACAACAGGTAAGAGTAGAAGCCACAGACAGGTTTGGAAAAAAATATTCTGAAACCATACAGCTCGCATAAATTTCAGTCATGAAAAAACTCCTTGTTTTTATTTTTTTCTTTGGTGCGGTAAATAATATTTACGCACAGGCAAAATGGGACAGCAGTTTCCGTCCCAACAATTTTGCGCTGAAGGTTGAGTTATTCAAATCCTATCCTGACCATAAATCAGATATTATTTTTTTAGGTAACAGCATTACGGCTGGAACCGACTGGATGGAATTAATGGGCAGGGCAGATGTACGCAACCGCGGAATATCAGGTGATATCAGTTATGGAATACTTGAAAGACTGGACGAAGTAACAGGAGGCAAGCCGGCAAAGGTTTTTATTCTCATTGGCATCAATGATATTTCGAGGAATATTCCTGACAGTTTGATCCTTTGCAATTACAGGAAGATCATTCAGCGTATCAAAAAAGAATCACCTGCAACCGGTATCTATTTCCAGACACTAATGCCGGTGAACAATAGTTTCACCCAGTTCAAGAATCATTATAACAAGGATGAACACATCCTTTACATCAATGCGCAATTGAAAAAGATGGGGGCTGAAGAAAAGATCACGGTGATTGATCTCTACCCGCATTTTCTCGGCCAGGATAATAAGCTTGATCCGAAATATACCATTGACGGCCTTCACCTCAACGCGGAGGGTTATAAAGTATGGGCTTCTATCCTTAAAAAAGGTAAATACCTCGACCAATGAAATACCTCCTCATCACTTTGGTTTTTTCTTTGCTGGTGACCGCCTGCAAGACCTCGCAACAAAAACCAGGAAGCATGTCAAACACAATCGACTGGCAAGGTCACAGGGGTGCCCGGGGGCTGATGCCTGAGAATACCATTCCAGCGATGTTAAAAGCTATTGACCTTGGTGTAACCACCCTGGAACTTGATGTGGTGATCTCCAAAGACCAGCAGGTAGTTGTATCGCATGATGTGTTCTTTCACCAGAACATTACCACTACACCCGCAGGGAAAACGGTATCAAAGGCCGAAGCTGAAAAACTGCTTTTGTATACCATGAACTATGACAGCATCCGTAAATATGATGTGGGTCTGAAACCACATCCTGATTTTCCGCGCCAGCAGAAGATGGCTGTGGTAAAACCATTGTTGTCTGACTTACTGAAAGCCACCGAAGCATATGCCAAAGAAAAGGGCAGGAGCGTGGGTTATAATATCGAGATCAAATCCAAACCTTCCAATGATGGTGTAAGACACCCGCAGATCAGCGCATTTGTTGATTTGGTGATCCATACCATCAAAACATCAGGAGTAGCGGAGAAAACCATCGTCCAGTCGTTTGATCCGAGAGGGTTGCAGCTGATCCATTCAAAATACCCGGGCATTGCCACTTCACTGCTCATGGAAGGAACAGATAAAAGAGGACTGGAAGCACAGTTGAAAGAATTGGGATATACGCCTGAAGCTTACAGTCCGCATTTTTCCCTGGTAAATGCTGAACTGGTTGCGGAATGCCATAAAAGAAAAATGAAGGTGATCCCATGGACAGTGAATAGCGCTGAACAAATTCGCAAACTGGTAGACCTTGGTGTGGACGGGATCATTTCTGATTATCCTGATCTTTTTGCACAGTTCAATACAGTGAAATAATTTAATCAGGGTGAAAATCATTTTATGTGATTCCATTTTAACGGAATTTTTTTTCCTGGAGAATCATATCACATTCTTCAGCATCTATATAAAAATCCTTAGTTTCATTTTATAACATTGCCTGCATGTCCAAATACATCCTTGCCTTTGACCAGGGAACCACTTCATCAAGAGCCATCGTATTCGACCGGCACGGTAATATCAAATCAGTAGCACAAAAAGAATTCCGCCAGGTATTTCCCAAACCGGGATGGGTGGAACATGATCCTAACGAGATCTGGTCAACACAACTGGGCGTTGCTACAGAAGCCATTTTGAAAGCGGGACTCAACATTCATGATATAAAAGCGATTGGCATTACCAACCAGAGGGAGACCGCGGTGGTATGGGACCGTAAAACTTCGCAGCCTGTTTACAATGCAATTGTGTGGCAGGACCGGCGTACGGCTTCCTATTGTGATGCACTTAACGCGGACGGCACAGCAAAACAGATCAAAGAAAAAACCGGCCTGGTAACAGATGCTTATTTCTCCGCAACCAAGGTCAAATGGATCCTCGACAACGTGGAAGGCGCCCGGGCTAAGGCTGAAAAAGGTGAACTCTGTTTTGGTACAGTGGATTCCTGGCTGCTCTGGAAGCTGACTAACGGTAAAGTGCATGCGACCGATGTGACCAATGCCAGCAGGACACTTATTTTCAATATTCATGAAATGAAATGGGACGAAGACCTGCTGAAAGTTTTTGGTATACCACGTAATATGCTGCCCGAAGTAAAATCGAGCAGCGAAATTTATGGTTATACCCAGCAGCTGCTCACTGCAGCTGAAATTCCTGTAAGTGGTATAGCAGGCGACCAGCAGTCAGCCCTTTTCGGACAAATGTGTACGCAGCCAGGCATGGTAAAGAATACTTATGGTACCGGTTGTTTTATGCTGATGAATACAGGCACAAAACCTGTCACTTCAAATAATAACCTGCTCACCACCGTTGCCTGGAAGATCAACAATGAAGTGCAGTATGCGCTGGAAGGAAGTGTTTTCATTGCCGGTGCCGTGGTGCAATGGCTTCGTGACGGGTTGAAGCTGATCCAGAAGTCTTCCGATGTGGAGGCTTTGGCCATGAAAGCGGAGGATAACGGGGGCATTTACATGGTGCCTGCATTTACCGGGCTTGGAGCGCCATACTGGAACCAGCATGCAAGAGGAATTGTTGTTGGCATCACGAGAGGAACTACTGATGCACATTTTGCAAGGGCCGCAATTGAAAGTATTGCCTACCAGTCCATGGATGTGATGAAAGCCATGGAGGCTGATGCAGGTTTACGCATTAAAGAAGTACGCGTGGATGGTGGCGCTACTGTGAATGACCATCTCATGCAATTCCAGGCTGACCTTTTAAATACACATGTGATCCGTCCTGCAGTAACAGAAACCACTGCTCTTGGCGCTGCATATTTAGCAGGACTTGCAACCGGTTTCTGGAATGATATGAAGGAACTGGAAAGCTACTGGCAGAAGGAAAAAATATTTGAACCAATCATGCCTGAAGCGCTCCGTACTGAACACCAGAAAAACTGGGGACGCGCGATCAGGGCGGCACAGGCCTGGTCCGAATAATATTCATCATCTCTAAATTGACTTTCCAATGAATCTTTTTACCGGTGAACTGCTCGGCACTTTTCTTCTGATTCTTCTTGGCAATGGAGTTGTGGCCAATGTGATCCTTAATAAAACCAAGGGCCATAACAGTGGATGGATCGTGATCACTTTTGGATGGGCGATCGCTGTATTTGTAGGTGTGTTCGTGGCATCAAAAGCAAGTGGCGCGCATCTCAATCCCGCAGTGACACTGGCGCTTGCCATGCTGGAAAAGATCAAATGGGAGGATGTACCGCAATATTTCGCAGGCCAGATGATCGGTGCCATGCTGGGTGCACTGGTAAACTGGATCAGTTACAGGCAGCATTTTCTTTCAACAGATGATGTAGCTACCAAACTCGCTGTATTCAGCAGCGGTCCTGCTATCCGGAATCCGGTACAAAACCTGGTTTCAGAGATCATCGGAACATTTGTGTTGATCATTGGTGTGCTTTTCATCATTACGCCTTCCAATAGCCTGGGTGCGCTTGATGCCTTACCTGTCGCCTTACTGGTTTTAGGTATAGGTCTCAGCCTCGGTGGTCCGACAGGTTATGCCATCAATCCTGCACGTGACCTTGGTCCGCGGATCATGCATGCGATTTTGCCAATGGGGAAAAAGGGAAGCAGTGACTGGTCCTATGCCTGGGTACCTGTAGTGGGCCCTATGATCGGTGCGGCACTGGCTGCCCTGGTGTTTGAAAGCTTTTTGCAATGATTAGATGATCCAATTTATTTGATACAGGTAAGATTGAATAGCATAATACATTTTTTCTCATAAATGCTTCAACAAAAAAGCCGCCAGGATAGGCGGCTTTTTTATTTGTTATTTAAGGATTTTGCACCGTATTCGGGTTTGCCTGTATCTCGTCGATCGGTATTACAAACTGCCACCTGGGATCACCGGCAGGTATTTGCAAAACACCACCTACTGAAGCTGAGACAAAATTTGGAACTACTGTCCTGTCCAATGGAAGATTTAGTCTTTTCAGATCATAAAAACGAAAACCTTCTCCCCAGAATTCAACCCTCCTGTGAACGAGGATCTCATTAATTAAGTTCTCCCCGGTATTTGTGGAAAGAACATAAGAGGGATCACGATTTACAGCAAATGTAAATAGAGCATTTCTTGCATCTGCTTCCTTTCCAGGCGTTTTGGCATAAGCTTCGGCAAGAATAAGATACATTTCTGCAAGACGGATATAAGGGACATCCCCAATGGTTGGTGATTCTCTTACTTTGAATTTCCGGCTCATATAAGGCTCACGGATATAGGTAGATGCGGGAAGAGGGAAATTGGCTGCAGTTGGTGCGGGCTCCCACATTTTTTTCCTTACATCAGTAGGGCTGATTAAATTATACAAAGCTGAATTGATGCGTTTTGGCCGGCTGCGTATATAGGTAGTGTTGCCATCCCAGGAGATCTGCGCAAGAAAAGAACCAAAGGTATCACCCTGGTCAGACTGCATGAATAAACCCCAAATCCATTCACTGTTGGAGATGCTGTTGAAACCAGACTGGTATGCAGTGTTGGACATCAGTGTATAACCACCCTGATCGATTACCATTTTAGCATAGGTAGCCGCGGTGGCATAATCCTGCATGGTCAGTGCAACCCTGGCTTTCAACGCCCTTGCAGCATTTAGTGTAAGATGCGATTTATTAACGGGTGCAGATGCTGTGGCAAACAAGGTGATGGCCTCATCGAGGTCCTTGTTGATTTGTGTATACACTTCTTCTACTGTTGACCGGGGCAGTTTCACATCCTTTGCACTAAGCGGCATGGAAACACCCAACTGCGAATTATTACCACCCGCTTTATATCTCTCACCAAATATCTGCACCAGGTTATGATAACTCCAGGCACGCATGGCAAGCGCCTCAGCTTTCAACCTGTTTTTGTCTGCCTCGGGCCCTGTTGCATTGTCGATATTTTCAATCAATGCATTCACATTCCCAATGCAACGGTAATACAAGCGGAAAGGATAAGAAACATAACCACTTGCATCATTCCTGTGACTTACCCATCCACCTGTGCCACTTCCGGCTGTGGTGTACCATGTAGCTACTGACTGGTGGAGGTCTTCACCCATAAAATCCAACTGCAGCATCACACCACCATGGCCTGGCTGGTTTTGCTGGCTGTATCTTGAATACAGGTAACGGTAAACTCCATTGATAACGTTTGATGCGTTGGTTGTTGTCGTAAAAATGGCTGATTGGTCCACACTACCGGTGGGTCCTGTATCCAGCATATCCTTTTTACAGGAAGGAAGGATCATCAAAAATCCAAAAGCAATCAAATAATATTTCAAATTTTTCATAATAAACTGTGTTTAGAAGGTAAAATTGATACCGGCGCTGATGAATCGGTTAGGCACATATACATTGCTATTGGTGCCTGAAAAACTTTCAGCGGGATTGAGGCCAGTGCGTTTAGATGCTATTACCAGGTTTTCACCAGCCACATAAACCTTCATCTGGACAAACTTGATCCTGCTAAGCAATTGGTTGTTGAATGCATAAGCAAGTGTCAGGTTCCTGATGCTGAGATAAGAGGCATCTATAAGAAAACGGGATGATGCAGCATTTAAATTTCCTGTGTTAGCTATATCAAGACGTGGGATATCCGTGATATCGCCAGGTGATTTCCACGATTTGAGCACATCCGCGTGAATGGAACGGCCATATCCGGGACTCATCAAGCCTGCATAGTTGCCATCATAAAATTTTCCACCAATCTGGTAATTGAATAAGCCTGAGATAGAAAATCCTTTGAACATAAATGAAGTGGCAATGGAGCCAAAGAATTTAGGGATTGCACTTCCGGAATAATCATAGCGTGCATTGGTAGGATTGGTTACCAGCGTATCACCTTTGATGACCCGGTATCCAGTGCTGATACCAGGAAGGGCATGATATAATGCAGCACCGTCAGTAGGATCAACCCCATACCATTGCCTGAGATAAAATGCATACAGATCTCTCCCTTCTTCCAGTCTTTTAGTGCCACTGGTAATGGGCTGGCCACCAGGCAATTTTTTGATTTTATTTTTCAGAGTAGTGGTATTGATCTGGATATCCCATTTCATATTCTTATTCCTGATGATATCCCCGTTTAGCTGAACTTCTATTCCCCTGTTTGACATGGAACCAATGTTCTCTGTACGGGAAGTTACTACTGATGACAAACCCTGCGGCACATCGAATAAAAGTCTTGATGAACCCCGGTCGAAAAGTTCAACAGTTCCGGATATGCGGTTGTTGAGAATGCCAAAATCCAATCCAAAGCTTGCTGTTTTATTTACTTCCCAGGTTAAGTCATCATTGGAGAGAGAAAGCAGGATCGCTCCTGGTTCGGCTGCATTATTCCATCCCAGGTCATAAAGAGCCTGGTATTCATAATAGCTGCTCAGTCCATCATTGCCTACTGTTCCATAAGCCATTCTTACTTTAAGATCATTCAGCCAGCTTACTTTATTCAGGAATGGTTCCCTGATGATGTGCCATGCTGCGCCAACGGAATAAAAGTTACCCCACCTGGAGTCAGGAGAAAACCTGGAAGAAGCATCTCTCCTGTAAGAAACATCCACGTAATATTTTTTGTTGAAACCATAATTCACCCTGCTGAAATAGGCGTCTCTTCTCAGAACATCAAAACTGCCGGTAACACCATTGAGTGTAACAAAATTGCTCAACTCAATATTACCATCCAGGTTCATTCCTCTCCTGTTTCCATTAAAATAGGTTTCGTTCACCCATTGGTTTTCGTGGCCCAGCAATACATTTACATCATGCACATTTGAAAAACTATGCTGGTAGTTCAATAACTGGTTCAGGGAAATGGTGCGGTATTCATTTGCCGACCTTGAAGCAGTACCTCCGGCGGTTACACCGTCGCCTACAATTTTATTCTGGAATCTTTTTGTTCGTACATTATTCAGGTCCACACCAAGGTTGGTAGTTACGGTAAAATCTTTCAGGAATCTTCCTTCGAGAAATGTCCTGGCCACGATACTGTTCCTGTTATCTATGGCTGTATTCAATTCCGTTTCATATATCACATGCCTGCCTGGAAATGCTCCCTGTGGCCTGTTGAGGGCACCCGGATGAACACCATAATCATATTGATGATTTCCATTAGCATCCAAAACCGGGTTGCCGGTATTGTCGAATGCATGAATAGGATAGATCGGGCCAATACCCCTTGCAAATACAAAAGGGTTAATAATGCTCGAAGCATTACCGTCACCTGCGCTTGCCTGGTTGGATGTAACAAATATTCCGCTCATGTTGATACCTGAACGCAACCATTCTTTAACCTGTGTATTGAGATTGATCCTTGCGCTTACTCTTTCGTAATCCGATTTCAAAACAAAACCTTCATCTTTCAAATAATTGAAGGATACAAAATAATCTGAGCGGTCATTCCTTCCTGAAATATTCATCGCTGTTTCATTGCGTTTGCCATTATTTGCAATGGGACCAAACCAATCAAAGTCATCATACAACAGGCTGGCATTTGGATTAAGTTTTCCATCAGTACCTACAATGGCGTTATTTGCTACATTGAATGGATTATAAATAAGCTGGTTGGCAATTGTGTTGGAAGCCTGTTGGGCAGCAGCGGCTTCTGAAAGGCCGGTACCGCTGGTAGGGTACATCAAACTGTTTTTTAAAGCCTGCCACATGGCAGGATAATAATCCAGTGTGCCCACAGTTTTATATTCGGCGATACCCCGTTGAGAAATTCCCGACGATGCTGTAATATTCACCCTTGGTAATCCCTGCTTACCCTTTTTAGTAGTAATAACCACCACACCATTGGCGGCCCGCGCACCATATAAGGCAGTTGAGGATGCATCTTTCAGTAAAGAGATGCTCTCGATATCATTAGTATTCAGGTCCCCGATAAAACCTTCATACGGAAATCCGTCTACAACATACAGCGGCGCGCTGCTGGCATTTACCGACCCAAAACCGCGGATGCGGATGGCGGCACTGCTTCCGGGCTGTCCATTTCCCGATGTGGCTGCAATACCTGGAGCCGCACCAGCAAGTGCCTGGGAAATGTTTGTAGCCAGCCTTGTTGTTAGTTGTTCGGAATTGATCACTGCCACAGAACCGGTAATGGATTCCCTTTTCTGGCTTCCATAGGCAACCACTACCACTTCAGACATGGATCTGGCAGTTGGGGTCATTGCAATATTGAATGTAGAATTACTGCCAATTTCTACTTCCTGGCTTTCATATTCTACAAACGAAAAAACAAGGGTCTTTGCATTGGGTGAAATGGTAATCCTGAATGTACCATCTGTTCCTGTTATAGTACCTGTGCCCGTGCCTTTCAACATTACACTAACACCTGCAAGGGGGGTGTTGGTTTTGACGTCTGTAATCCTGCCGGTTACAGACCTGTCCTGTGCCATAATGCATAAGGAATACATTATGAAGAAACTCATAATAAGCAGTTTTCTCATACTAGTTTGGTTTAATAGATTGTTAGTTGGATAAGCAGTCCAGCTTGAAAATAATGAGAAATTGTAATCTTTTAAAAAAAAGTTAAAATTGCCGGACAGGCAATGGGGTGTGAATAACCATATAATTGATTCCAGGTATGAGGTTAATCTGTAACGGTTCGAATTGATAAAAATGAAGAAGTCAACTTTGAATGACCTGGTTGTGGAGGTGTTTGGAAGCTATGGATAAAAAATTCGGCAGAATAATGGAGTACGTCCACATGATCTTGTCGGGATCATTCAACTGTTCCACCATGCTTTCCCATTTATCAAAACCATGATTTTCGATCACCGTTTGTTTTTTCTCCGGTGTTTGTAAATGGATGCTCATGGTATTCTCAAAAATATATAAAATAATAACAAA
>CBDUBK010000032.1:0-10143 GCA_965365375.1 uncultured bacterium
CAGTAAAGATCTCAAATGCACCATCGTTAAAGATGTTGCAGTTCTGGTAGATCTCAAGGAACGATGTGCCCTTGTGTGCATGCGCTCTCACCAGCATGCTTTGCAAATGTTTTGGATCACGGTCCATTGTTCTTGCAACAAATGAAGCATCTGCTCCCATTGCCAAAGCAAGTGGATTAAATGGATGATCGATGGATCCAAATGGTGTTGACTTGGTTACCTTGTTCTCTTCCGAAGTTGGTGAATATTGTCCTTTGGTTAAACCGTAGATCTGGTTGTTGAACAATAGTATGTTGACATCGAAATTTCTTCTTAACAAATGGATAGTATGGTTACCACCAATGCTCAGGCTATCACCATCCCCTGTTACGATCCAAACGCTCAGATCAGGTCGTGATGCTTTGAGTCCGCTTGCAATGGCAGTTGCTCTTCCGTGAATGGAGTGCATGCCATACACATTCATGTAATAAGGAAAACGTGAAGAACAGCCGATACCTGAAATGATGGCTATATTTTCCCTTGGGATTCCCAGTGTGGGCATCACTTTCTGTACCTGGGCAAGGATGGAATAATCACCACAGCCAGGGCACCAGCGTACTTCCTGGTCGGTTGCAAAATCTTTCGCGGTCAGTGTAGGGACTACGGTATTCGGAGTAATGGTTTCCATTTTAATGCTTCCTTCTTTTTAAGATCCCGGATTCAGGACAAGAGCTTTCAGCTTAAATATAAGAATTATGTTCCTTAAGCTTTAGTATAACAGACCAGGTTTTTTCAACCTGCATTTAATTCTTCCCAGTATTCCGCGGCTCTCCTCGTATGCGGTATTACAATGGTTCCGCCTACAATATTCGCCACCGCGAAGATCTCGTACATTTCTTCTGTACTCACGCCCAGTTCATGGCTTTTACCAAGATGGTATTTGATGCAGTCATCGCAACGCAATACCATGCTGGCCACAAGGCCCAGCATTTCCTTGGTTTTTTTATCCAGGGCGCCTTCCTCGTAAGTATTGGTATCGAGGTTCCAAAGCCTTTTCATCACCAGGTTGTTCTTGCTTAAGATCACCTCGTTCATTTTCTCCCTGTAATCATTGAATTCCTGTACTAGTGACATCTGGAAAATTTGAAGCAAAAGTACAGATAAGACCGCGGCTTCATGAGGCCCTGCAAGCCATCCCTGTATTTTTGTCTAAATTCAAAGAAAAATTTAACGAATATGAGAAGATCAGTTCTCGTAATAATGTCACTGGCGGTAATTGTATTCATTTCACTTGCCTTCAGCCGGCGGGATGAACCATGGAAGAACCTCAAAATATTACCGAAGGATATCACGCAGAAACAAATGGACAGTGTGATGGATCATTTTTCAGTGTCTCTCAACGTGGACTGTGGATTCTGCCATGTAGAAAAGAACGGGAACATGGATTTTGCGGCTGATGACAACAAGCATAAGCTTATTGCAAGGGATATGATGACCATGACCAACGAGATCAACGATAAATATTTCGATTATACCGGTGCGAAGCGAACCATCAGCACACAATTGATGGTGACCTGTTATACCTGCCATAACGGGCAGAAAATGCCCGCGACAGAAAAAACGGAAGCTGTAAAAAAATCAATAGGTCCATGGAAGGGAAATTAGATTTCGGAATGGTGGGCATTGGTGTGATGGGATCCAATCTTCTCCTCAACCTTGCCGACCATGGATATGCTGTGATCGGGTTTGACCTGAAACAGGAAAGAGCTGACCAGCTTGTAGCAGCTGCTTCCAAAGGCACCACTGTCAAAGGCACCACGAAAGTGGAAGAAATGGTGGCAGCGCTCAAAAAACCACGGAAGATCATGATGCTGGTACCGGCCGGGCAGGCCGTAGACAGTGTGATCAATAATTTATTACCGCATCTCGAGCAGGATGATATTTTAATTGATGGTGGCAACTCTCATTTCCGTGATACCAACCGGAGGATAACCGGGCTGCAGGACAAAGGCATTCATTTTTTTGGAATGGGTGTTTCGGGTGGAGAAATGGGGGCGAGAACTGGTCCGAGTATGATGCCCGGCGGGGATCAAAATGCCTGGCAATACCTCAAACCATTGCTGGAAGCTATTGCGGCCAGGTCGGGAGATGTGCCTTGCGTGGCTTATATGGGCAATGGCGCTGCTGGCCATTATGTAAAAATGGTGCACAATGGTATTGAATATGCCATGATGCAGATGATCAGCGAAGTTTATGATCTGCTCCACAGGGGTGGTGAGTTTTCCAATGAAAACCTGCACGCGGTCTTCAGCAGGTGGAATGAAGGGGCCTTGCAATCATTTCTCATCCAGGTAACAGCTGAAATTTTTAATACACTGGACGACGAGACCGAATCACCGCATGATTTCCTGGTAGATAAAATTCTTGACCAGGCAGGTTCCAAAGGCACGGGCAAATGGACCTCCCAGGAAGCAATGGATTTACCAATGCCGGTTCCTTCTATTGATATGGCTGTAGCCATGAGAGATCTTTCAGTTTACAAGCCCATGCGCATTGCGGCTGCTCATCTTTACAAACCCGCTATTCAAAAAACTGAGTTGAATGATGCCCTACTCAAACAGGTTGAAAACGGGTTGCTGTTTTCTTTTGCTATTGCCTACGCGCAGGGATTGTCCATGTTGCACAAAGCTTCCGAAGTACACCAGATGAATATCCCTCAGAAAGATGTGATCCGGGTCTGGAAAGCAGGATGCATCATACGGTCAGCACTTCTTGGAAATTTTGAGCAGGCTTTTGCCAATGATGAGAACCTTCCGAATATTTTATTGGATCCTGCCATCGCTTCCATGATGCAGGCGCTTGAGAAAGACGCAAGAACATTAGTAAAGCTTGGTGTGGAAAGCCGGGTACCGCTGGCCTGTATCAGCAGTGCTTTAAATTATTATGATGCCCTGCTTAGTGAAAAAATGCCCATCAACCTGGTGCAGGCACAAAGAGATTATTTCGGGGCGCACACTTATAAGAGGATTGACAGGGAAGGTGTTTTCCATACTGAATGGAACACAGACACAAAAAAATAAGCATGAATTTACAACCGGCAATCATTTATATTTTCGGGGGCAGCGGCGATCTTTCTTACAGGAAACTCCTGCCGGCGCTCTACAATCTTTATCTCGATAAATACCTGCCTGAAAATTTCCTGATCGTTGGTGTGGGCAGGAGCAGTTATACCAACGCCACCTACAAAACCTTTATACGGAAAGGCCTTGTTGAACATTCGAGACGGAAAGAAAAGATCAAAGAAGGCTGGAAAGAATTTTCCTCTCATATTGAATATCTCAAGGCCGACCTTTCATCTGACAAAGTATACAACTCTATTGCAGCCCGCATTAAAAAACAGGAAACAAGCTGGCAGGCCAAAGCAACTTCCATATTCTATATGTCTGTTGCGCCCCAGCTGGCACCTGTGATTGCAGAGAAATTGCACAAAGCAAAACTTACTTCGCATCCTGAAAGATCCAGGATGGTTTTTGAAAAACCTTTTGGCCATGATCTTGAAAGTGCTAGGGAACTGAATAAAAGGCTCGGGCAATTATTCAAAGAAGAACAGATCTACCGTATTGACCATTACCTGGGAAAGGAAACGGTTCAGAATATCCTGGCCATGCGTTTTGCCAATGCCCTGTTTGAACCCATCTGGAACAGCAATTATATTGATCATATACAAATCACGGCTGCCGAAAGTATTGGAGTGGAAGACCGCGGCGGATATTATGAAAGATCAGGCGCACTGAGAGATATGGTGCAGAATCATATCCTGCAACTGCTTTGCATGATAGCTATGGAAGCACCCGTGAGTTTTGATGCAGATGAGATCCGGAATAAAAAACTGGACGTGCTCAATGCCATCCGCAAATATGTGCCCGATGAAGTACATGCCATGGCTGTAAGGGGCCAGTATGGCAAAGGCTGGATGCAGGGAAAGGAAACAAAATCTTACCGGCAGGAGAAAGATGTGGACAAGGCTTCGAATGTGGAAACCTTTGCAGCAGTAAAATTTTTTGTTGACAACTGGAGATGGAAAAATGTGCCTTTTTATGTACGCACGGGCAAGGCTTTACAATCAAAGTCCACGCTAATTACTGTACGTTTTAAGCAGGCACCCCAGTATGCTTTCCCGGCAGAATCTGTACATACCTGGCGACCCAACAGGATCACCATCAGCATACAACCCCAGATGGATATCCGCCTGCGTTTCCAGACCAAGAAACCGGGTCCGCACATGGTGTTGCAACCTGTGGATATGGTCTTTAGTTATTGGGAAGAATATGGTGATGATCATCCCGAGGCTTATGAAACCCTGCTGGAGGATGTAATTGAAGGCAATGCCACGCTGTTTATGCGGGCAGACCAGGTGGAAGCTGCCTGGAAGATCATTGAGCCTATACAAACCTGTTGGGAAAACAGGGAAGCGGTTGATTTTCCCAATTATGCCCCGGGCACCTGGGGGCCTGAAGATGCAGAAGCATTGATCGCCAAGGATGGCCACCACTGGGTGACCATGCCGGATGGAAAATAAAATGCAGTGCAGTCAATAAGTTTGCATTGTTTACGTTTACGATGGGCTTGCAGCAATTCTCTTCCCGGTGGATGAGGCTTCAATCCAAATTGGTTTATTGAAATTCATTATTTTTTCGCCATGAAATATCTCCTGGTTTGTTTAGTCCTGGTTGGATTTGCCTGTAATGAAAAACCTGAACCTCCCGCAACGGATTCAAATGGTACCAGGATCCTTATTGATTCCAACAAAGCAGTAAAAAAACAGCGCAATCCTTACCTGGATGTGGATGTTTCGCCTATGGATATGATCTATTTCCCTGTGGATTATCCAAAATTCCCTGCTAAAAAAGACCTGCCCGTTGCCAGGATCATTTACAGCCGTCCGCACAAACAGGGACGTGTAATTTTCGGCAACCTTGTAAAATACGGGGAGCCCTGGCGCCTGGGTGCGAATGAAGCAACAGAAATTGAATTATTCCAGCCAATCACAATCCA
The DNA here is from genome assembly GCA_965365375.1 of uncultured bacterium. Lineage (GTDB taxonomy): Bacteria > Bacteroidota > Bacteroidia > Chitinophagales > Chitinophagaceae > Flavisolibacter. The sequence goes on from CBDUBK010000032.1 coordinate 5,035, forward strand.
GGGCAAATCAGTGAAGACAGGTAAATACATCCTCTATTGTGTACCGCAGCACGACCAGTGGACCATTGTTTTTAATTCCAATCTTAATAGCTGGGGCCTCAATCTTGATGCTTCAAAAGATGTTCACCGTTTTACGATACCTTCTTCAAAAACAAATAATTCAGTGGAGTTTTTTACCATGGCTTTTCTTAATGCAGGCCAGGAAGCTGAAATTGTGATTGCCTGGGATGATGTGGAAGCCAGGCTGCCCTTTCAATACAAAAATTAATGTGCGGTATTGCAGGCATAGTCAGTAAAAATAGCCGGCTGGTTACGGCTGCGCGGCTGGATGCAGGCGTATCATGCCTGGAACACAGGGGACCAACCAGGGGGCGCAGCTGGTTCAACCCCGGTAACACGGTGGGGTTGGGCCACCAGAGACTCTGCATCATTGACCTCAGTGAACAAGCAGCACAGCCCATGCATTACATGCATCGTTTTACGATCATTCATAATGGTGAATTGTATAATTACCAGGAGGTACGTGAAAAGTTGAAATCAAAAGGGCATACTTTTTTTTCGGCTTCAGATACAGAAGTGATTGTAGCAGCATATGCAGAATGGGGTCCTGGTTGTTTACAGCAGTTTGATGGCATGTTTGCTTTTGCGATCTGGGATGAACAGGAAAAAATATTATTTGCAGCCAGGGACCGGTTCGGTGAAAAACCTTTTTATTTTTTTTATGATGATGAACAGCTGGCCTTTGGATCAGAAATGAAAACCCTCTGGAGATTTGGCCTGGAGAAAGAAGTCAATACTTCCATGCTGTACAATTTTATTACGATCGGGTACAGTTCCAATCCTTCTTCACAGGAAGAAACATTTTTTAAAAACATCAGTAAGCTGCCAGCTGCGAACTACCTGGTTTATCACCAGCAGACGCATGAGCTGGTGGTGGAAAATTACTGGCGTCTGTACAGGGAACAACCAGTCAAAATATCTGACCGGGAAGCCATAGAAAGGTTTGACAGTTTATTCTCGGGATCCATTCAAAAACGTTTACGCAGCGACGTGGAAATTGGTACCAGCCTGAGTGGAGGCCTGGATAGTTCAGCCATTGTAGCATACGCTGAAGCGCTGGCTTCCGGACATTACCGTCACCAGTGCTTCACTGCGGTATTTAATGATTTCGATAAAAACGAATTGGAGTTTGCAGATAAAGTTGCGAAGCAATTCGGGTTGAGCCACCATTTTGTGGAAATGGACCAGGAAGATATTCCTGCATTGATGAAGAAGGTCATGTATCACCAGGAGGAGCCTTTCGGTTCGGGCAGTGTGCTGGCACAATTCAAAGTGTATGAGGCTGCAAAGAACAAGGCTGTAACTGTTTTGTTAGATGGTCAGGGTGCTGATGAGGTGTTGGGTGGTTATCACAAATACTATAAATGGTACTGGCAGGAATTATACAGGCAGAAGCAGTTGAAAAATAGCGGGGAGCTAAAAACCGCTTTAGAATTGGGAGTGAAGGAAAATTTTGGACTGAATAATAAACTGGCAGCCTTGTTGCCTGAATTTGCTGCAGGTATCCTGCAGACAAGAAAAGCCAAAAAAGCATCCCGTTTCCCGGCACTGAACCGAGACTTCGCGTATGCCCATAAGCGTGAATTGTATTATTCCACTCCAACCCATGCTGACCTCAATGGCGTTTTATTCTTCAACACATTTGTGTATGGCCTGGAAGAATTATTAAAACTGGCCGACAGGAACAGCATGGCTCATGCAACGGAGGTGCGCCTTCCTTTCCTGAATCATGAACTCGTTCAATTTTTATTCAGCCTGCCTCCTTCTTTCAAAATAAGAGAAGGCTGGACCAAATGGATATTACGCAAAACTGTTGAGGGTAAACTGCCGGCATCCATTACCTGGAGAAAAGATAAAACAGGGTTTGAACCACCGCAGGAAGCATGGATGAAGCGAAAAGATGTGCAGGATTCTATTGGTGAGGGTAAAAAGAAACTGGTAAATGCTGGAATTCTTAATGCGTCTGTGCTTAAAAAACACCAGCCGCATAGTTCATACGCGGCTGGCGGTGTGGAATGGAGGTACTGGTCAGCTTCTTTTCTTTATTGATCATCCCTTGCGGAATTTCTTTTCTACTTTAAGCGCGCCATAGCTGTCAGATTTGATCTCTGTCCAATGTGTGGCATCCTGTAAAGTGATGTAATAATAGGTTCCGCTGTCAGAGGAAACTTCGGTTACACCATGAATTTCCTGGTCCGTGAATTTCTGTTTCACTTTGGCAAGTACCAGCAGCGGCAGGTTTTCTTCCTTGAAATAGCGGTAGGTCTTGGTAATATTGCCCGCCATGTCGTAATAAACACGCGAAGCAATGGAATGCTGCGTAAATTTTACCTGGTAATGATTTTCGGTCGTGGTCCAGCTCACATCTTCAGCCTGTTGGAAAGTTTTATTGAATGATGCGAGTACTTTTTCGTCAACGCCAGGATCATCGGCTATAGCTACCATACTGCAGACAAGTGCAAACCCGGCTAATAAGATCTTTTTCATAATTGTGGTTTTAAAGGTTTTAAGCAAATCGCTTTAACTATACGAATATATTCGTAAAACAATCCTGTATACAAAAGTTTACACAGTTGGTACCCCTGTATTGCCAGTGTAAAAACCGGAACTGCACCATAATGACACATGGAGGAAAAAAAGCGTGATGAGTGGATCAATGCATGTATGAACTGCTATGCCAATATTGTGGGTACGGGTTTAAGTAATTGTTAATGTGGAATGGCGGCAGCAGCAAGCCAAAGGCCAATGGCTAATGGCCATTGGCTATCTTTGCCCCTCAATTGCAAACAATATGAAGCAGGGAACAAAATTTATACATGCCGGTGTGGAACCGGACCCGGTTACTGGTGCTATCATGACTCCAATATACCAGACCTCTACCTATGTACAGGAAGCGCCGGCACAGCACAAGGGTTATGAATATGCAAGAAGCCAGAATCCAACACGTACGGCACTTGAGGCTGCTTTTGCGGCCATAGAAAATGGAAAGTATGGACTTGCTTTCAGCAGTGGTGTTGCTGCCACTGATGCGGTCATCAAATTATTGAACCCCGGTGATGAAGTAATTGCAGCCAACGATATGTATGGCGGATCTTACCGTCTCTTCACTAAAGTGTTTGAACGTTTCGGTATCAGATTTCATTATGTGAATATGCAGGATGCTGAAAACATCCGCCAGTATATCAATAAGAATACAAAACTTATCTGGACAGAAACGCCAACCAATCCATTGATGAATATCTGCGATATCGCGGCTATTGCTGCTATCGCCAAAGAACATAAGGTCCTGCTTTGTGTTGATAATACTTTCGCTTCGCCATATTTACAAAACCCCCTGGACCTGGGGGCGGATATCGTGATGCATTCTGTAACCAAATACCTCGGGGGTCACAGTGACGTGATCCAGGGTTGCCTGGTGATGAACGACAAGGAGCTGAGGGAACAATTGTATTTCATACAAAAATCGTGTGGGGCAGTGCCGGGGCCAATGGACTGTTTCCTGGTATTGAGAGGAATTAAAACACTTCATGTGCGCATGCAAAGGCATTGCGAGAATGGAGAAAAGGTCGCTAAATTTTTAAGAGATCATCCCAAAGTTGGAAAAGTTTACTGGTGCGGGTTTGAGGACCATCCCAATTACGCAATCGCCAAAAAACAGATGCGCGGCTTCGGCGGCATGATGAGTTTCACTTTGAAAGATGACAGTGTTGAGACAGCGAAAAAACTTTTGTCATCTACCAAAGTGTTTTCCCTTGCGGAAAGTCTGGGTGGCGTGGAATCACTCATCAACCACCCTGCTACCATGACCCATGCTTCCATCCCAAGGGAAGAAAGGCTGAAAAATGGTTTAACGGATTCTCTCATCAGGTTGAGTGTAGGTATTGAAGATGTGGAAGACCTGATCGATGATCTTAATCAAGCTATTGGCGCTTAAGTAAATTTTTACAGGGAAATGTTTTCATTTGCAGTTTTAAACTGCCTGCCACCGCTATGAAAAAAATCATCGTTACGCTTTTTTGCTGTATCACAGCCTGTGCTGCTTATTCTAAAGATTCTGTATTCTACTTCAGAACCTCAGATCATGTAAACCTGTATGTAAGGGTCGCCGGTAAAGGGCAGCCCTGTTTGTTTGTGCACGGAGGTCCGGGCTCTAACAGTTATTATTTTGAAGCCATGCCATCCGCAGGCATGATCGAAAAAAAACTGCGGATGGTTTATTTCGACCAGCGTGGTTCAGGACGTTCCGATTCGGCTTTGAACAATGACTATTCCCTCCAGCGGATGGAAAAGGATATGGAGGAACTCCGCGCAGCGCTTGGCATCAGGAAATGGCTGGTGATGGGTCATTCTTTCGGCGGCATACTGATGACCAATTACGCGTATCATTATCCTGCAGCGGTTTCCGGTTTAATGGTAATCCATGGCACCCTTAATATGGAAGCTTCCATGAAAAGCCATATTGAATTTGGATTAAAGGAGCTTGATATAAAAGACCAGGCTGCCTACCTTGATACCAGCAAGGTATTGATTGAAAGAGTGGGCATGGTGCATAACCTTCTAAGTGAAAAAGATCTCTGGTACAAACTGATGTACCGCAATGCTTTTGAAAAAAAGCTGAATGATTCCATTACACTTTCTGCAGGGAAATTCAACCGCGACTTTGCTTCAAAGGTTTGGGGAGAGCCTGGCTACTGGAAAGATTTCACACCTCTTTCTGCTTCCATAAAATGTCCGGTGCTGGTAATGAGGGGAGAGAAGGACTACGCAATTGGTGTTGATCATTATAAGAGTTTCCGCTTTCCCAAAATGACAGTGGTGCATTATATAGGCGGGCATGCGCCTTTCCAGGAAGAACCGCAATGGTTTGCGGAAAAGATCCTGGAATTTGTAAAGAAGAATTTTAAATAAGCTATGTTCAAACGGTTTTTATTCCTGCTCCTGTTGGTTATGGCAATGGCCACCTGCTTTTCGCAGGCAAAAGTGCTATTGCTGCCCGTGCTGCATGGACTTCATAAAACCAATACGGCGTATAATTATGATAGCTTACAA
>CBDUBK010000033.1:0-10051 GCA_965365375.1 uncultured bacterium
TATTTTGAACAAATCCTGGGCGGTGATGATGCCGAAACGGTCGACAATTTTGTTGAGCGGAATCCCAATGATGTTCTGGTATTTGGTCCCAATGGTAAAACTGTTAGGGCCCGCACTGCCAACCAGAAAAGACTGGTGACGGCTTCAGAAAAAAATGATGTGGTCTTTGCCATTGGCCCCGCAGGTACCGGTAAAACCTACACAGCGGTAGCCATGGCGGTAAGAGCTTTGAAAAACAAAGCAGTTAAAAAGATCATCCTAACCAGGCCGGCTGTGGAAGCAGGTGAAAGCCTGGGTTTTCTTCCCGGTGACCTCAAGGAAAAAATTGATCCATACCTGAGGCCTTTGTACGATGCGCTGGATGATATGATTCCCGCGGACAAACTGGGTTATTACATGAGCACCCGCACTATCGAGATTGCGCCGCTGGCTTATATGCGTGGCCGTACACTCGATAACTGTTTCATCATTCTTGATGAGGCCCAGAATGCTACAGATCTCCAGATCAAAATGTTCCTGACGCGTATTGGCGGAAATGCCAAGGCCATCATTACCGGTGACCTAACACAGGTGGATCTGCCGCGCAACCAGAAGAGCGGTTTGCTCAAAGCCAGCCGTATCCTGCGCAACATTGATGGTATAGGATATATTGAACTGGATGAAGAAGATGTAGTACGTCACAAACTGGTGAAAGCGATCCTGAAAGCCTATGACAAGGAAGGACAGCGTGAAATGGAACAGGAGGAAGAAGAGAAAAAAGAGCGTAAGGAAAGACGCTGGTAAATTTGTTTACTAACCTGGTTACTATAAAGAAGTGTCTGAAGGCACTTCTTTTTTATTTCTGCCATAGGCCAATAGCCAATAGCTTCATTTATTTTTTTTGCCTTGCTGTATTGCTCTTAGTAGTTTTGGCCCATGAATAAATTATGGTTGCTGCTGAGCCTATTCCTGTTTTCCTGCAATGATGAGGAAGAAAAACAGGCCGCCGCTGAAAATGCACATGATGCTGCTGGCATGTTTATCAATAATGTTTTGGATGGCAAATTCGATGATGCCCGCAAGCTGATGGTAAATGATTCAGAAAACTCGCAATGGCTTTTCGACCTGGAAAAGAAATACGAGCACCTTCCTCGTGAAACCAAAAGAGACATGCGCGAGTCTGAGCCCACCATTTATGATACCAAAAGACTCAGTGATTCTGAATCCATTATTTATTATTCAAATTCCTATAACAACCGCAAGGATTCCGTCAAGCTGGTGCGTAAATCAAACCAATGGCTGGTTGACCTGAAATTCACTTTCCCGGTAGCTGATATTCCTAAAAATGTTCAATAATATTTTACTTGTTGGATTAGGAGGCGGTATCGGAAGCATACTGAGATACCTTTGCCAGCGATCACTGAACAACAGCTTCCCCTATGGCACTTTACTGGTGAATATGGCAGGTTGTTTTATTATTGGGCTGGCCTGGGGTTATTTTTCGAAAAATATGGATTCAAATGGAAAGCTTTTCCTTATGACAGGTCTTTGCGGTGGCTTTACCACTTTTTCCGCTTTCACTCATGAAAGTGCGCAAATGATGATGGATAGCCGCTGGGCCGTTTTTATTATTTATACCGGCATCAGCGTGATGGCTGGATTACTTGCAACCTTTCTTGGATTTAAACTGATACAAGTATGAAAACAACTCATGTACTACATCCCTGGCATGGTGCCAGCTATGGTGAAAAAGCCCCTGAACAGGTGAATGCCATGATCGAGATCTCGCAGGGCTCCCGTACCAAGTACGAAATTGACAAAGCAACCGGTCTGCTTAAGCTGGACAGGGTGATCTACTCTTCTTTTCATTACCCGGTGAACTATGGATTCATTCCGCAAACACTCGGTCATGATAATGACCCGCTGGATATTCTTGTACTTTGTTCACAGTCCATCCAGCCTCTCTGCCTCGTGCATGCAACTGTAATCGGTAATATGCAGATGATCGATTCGGGTGAAAAAGATGATAAGATCATTGCGGTGGCCACCAAGGATCCTTCAGTGAATCACATTTCATCAATAGAAGAAATGCCTCCTCATTTTATCAATGAACTCCGTAATTATTTTGAACAATATAAAGTACTTGAGAACAAACAGGTGCAGATAGAAGAGTTCCAGTCAAGGGAGATCGCTTTCTCCATCATCAACGAAGCCATTGCTTATTACAAACAAAATTTCGGCTGATGCGCATTCCAAATAAACCACATCAAATGACAGCTCAAATTATCATCATCCTTGCACTCATAGGCCTGGCAGCAGGTATGCTCAGCGGACTGGTAGGTGTTGGCGGAGGCATTATCATAGTGCCCGCACTCGTTTTTTTCCTGGGCTTTACGCAATACCAGGCACAGGGCACTTCGCTCGGTCTGCTGCTGCTGCCTGTAGGGATCCTGGCGGTCATGAGTTATTACCAGAAAGGACATATAGATGTGAAAGTGATCGGTATCATGGCCGCGGGATTTGTGCTGGGCGGATTTCTTGGCAGCAAACTCGCGCTGGCCATATCAGAGATCGCGGTAAAAAGAGTATTTGCCATTATCCTTTTTTATTCCGCTTTCAAAATGCTGGGATGGGATATGTGGATTTATAAAACGGTTAAAAATATCTTTTCATAGCACATAGATCATGTGTCCGTTTGCCGTTCTCACTGTTTACGATTCCTCTTTCATCAAGACGGTCAATTCTTACTTTCCCTGAAGCATGTACAATCTTCTGCCCCGAAAGAATTATGCCCACATGAATAACACGGCCTTTATCATTATTAAAAAAAGCAAGATCCCCTTCTTTAGTGTTGGATAATTCAATGACCGGTTCACCTTGTTCTGCCTGCAGGTAAGCATCTCTTTTCAGTTTAATTCCGAGCAGTTTAAAAACAGTCTGCGCAAAGCCGCTGCAATCAACTCCCATAAAAGTTTTTCCTCCCCATAAATACGGCGCGTTGATCCAGGGTTGAATGACCTTCCTTAGGTAATCCTGGTCAAAAGGGCGGTTCACATTCCTGTAGGTGCCATGGTATTTATATTTCTCATCCCAAAGCAAACGGGTTTCTTCATCAAAACCTGTTAATGCTGCGCCCATTGGTGCATTGATCAACTGGTCAGGCAGTGTAACCGGGTTTGTAATATTGGTTGCCACAAATGGAATTTCCTGTTCTGCAATGGACCTGTCCACTCCAGTAATAAGATGATGGGTAAGCCAGCCTTCATAGTGGTCATAAATGGACCTGATCCTGTACCACTCCCCTTTTTGTTCCAGCACTTCCATGGTTTCGCCAAACAAAAGCTGGTTTGTTAATTCCGAGCGGTGTGCCGGCTCGATTCTCACTGGTGCTGCTGCCACGGTGCTGATTGCATATTCCATAAAAAGAAGAAAGATTGGTTTTGATTATGCAAATTTGCAGGGTTTGGATCATATAAAGAGAGCCGGACCGGAACCAATATAGATCAACATGCATGAGTACCAACCGCTATGATCATATGAGCGATAGTGAACTGCTGGAACTGTACTATAAGGACAGGAGCCAGGAGTGGATTGGTATATTACTGGAACGGTATACACTCCTTCTGTTGGGTGTGTGCATGAAATACCTGAAAGATGAAAACGAGGCAAGGGATTGTGTGCAACAGGTTTTCCTGAAAGTGCTGACCGAAGTCTCAAAATACAGGATCGAATTTTTTAAATCCTGGCTGTACATGGTGGCCAAGAACCATTGCCTGATGCGATTGCGTGACAAACCCGGAAAGGTGAAGGAACTGCACGAGCATCACGCCGTAAGCGCAGATACAGACAGGTTTGAACTAATTAAGGATGAAAAAGCCTATGACCTGCTGGAAGACGCCTTAAATGAACTGGGAGAAGAGCAGCGGCAATGTGTAATTTTGTTTTACCTGAAGAAAAACAGCTATGGCCAGATCAGTGAAAAGACCGGCTATAGTATGATGCAGGTAAAAAGTTATATTCAGAATGGTAAAAGAAACCTCAGGATCATTCTTGACAGGAAACTTGGGGAAGCCCATAAAAAATGAGCGGTAATTTAAAGGACATATTATCCAATCTCAATCCTGATATTGACCAGGAAACACTCATGCGTTACCTGCAGGGACAATTGTCTGCAGAGCAGCAACATGAAGTTGAGAAACAAATGATGGATAACGATTTTGATTCCGATGCGCTCGAAGGACTTGAAGAATTTAAAAACAAAAGGAACATCAACCAGCTGGTTGAACAACTGAACAGGGATCTCAAAAAAAGAACGGAGAAGAAAAAGAAATTCAGGAAAAAAATGCAGCTCCAGGTTGAACCCTGGATCATTGTTGCCGTAGTAATGATCCTCCTGCTGGTGGTCATTGCGTTCTTCGTGATCACCAGGATGGAGAAATAAGCTACCAGCTCCTGGAAGCTGGTAGCCGGTAACTTTCATTTTACTGATACTGTATATAAACAGGGATCGGCCTAAGATTCAGAATATCTTCATACCGCATCATTTCTTTCAAACCCGACTTCTCAGTATCATTTACATAGAACAATTTGAAGCCAGTGAACTGTACGGGTTCATTCTGGATCCAATGCCTGTAGGTTCCTTTTTTCAGGTCCGGAGGTCCCCAGCCATCCATATCCATTACGATCTGTACTTCAGGACGCAATTTTATTTTACTCGCATTGGTGACCATGCCTTTGGTGAAACGGTGCACCACGAACATTTTTGGAGGTAAATTATTTTTCTTGACCAGTTCCGTCAGGTAATCACTGATCCAGTTGATGTCAACCGCATCAAGACTTCCAATAACACTGCCCGGTCTTGCATTTCCTTTTGCCTTCATGGCAAATTCAGGATCAATACCGAAATGTACATTCGGCATGGAAAGGTATTTTTCAAACAGCGGCACTTCCGTTTGAACATCGCTCAGTCCAACCTGCACATCAATGAACACCTGCGCATTGATCTCTTTTGCCCATGCGATTACGGTATCAATATGTTTATGAGGCAGGCGGTATCTCCATTTACCATCAGCACCTGCAGTTCCCTGTGCCGTAACAGAAATATAATGCAGGGCAGGAATGGATTTGATCACCGTATCAAGCTTATTCCATTTTTCAACTTCAGCAAGCAGTTTGGGGATCATTTCATTCTTGGGCCATTTACCTAGTGCACCCATCCTGTTGTTTACGATATTTCCGTAGTAAGCAATAACACGGTTGTAAGGAAGAATGGCGCCGGCAACCGGGTAATCGTGTTTAACCGGCCATTTTCCTGTTGTATCGCCATTTGCAATATGTGCCTGCAAACGGTCGTATAACGCGGTATCAATTGTTGGGGTGGCTGGTTCAGCAGGAGTTCCTGTTTTACCGGGAATAGAATCTGAAGACGAGGATTTAACCTCTTTAGCGTCGTTATTACAGGCAGCAAGTGCCAGGATCAGCAGGAGCGTGATACAGTTTTTCATATTTAGTGGCATAAAGGCCGAAGATATTCAAACTGAACTTCATTTATAAACAAAGGTGGAATAATATTTTTCGGCGATTGCTGGTATTTTTTTTAACTGCTTTATATATTGTGCGGACTAAAACTAAAGCATATGGAAGATTTTCCTGTTGGACTCATTGTCTTTTATTGCGCGGCCATCATTGTAATGATCGCTGCCATGTGGAAGGTTTATGAAAAAGCCGGCCAGCCCGGATGGGCCGCCATCATTCCCATTTACAATATTTATGTTTTACTCAAGATCGTGGGTAAACCAACCTGGTGGCTGATCATGTATTTCATTCCTTTTGTGAACATTATTTTCGCGGTGTGGACCTACAACATGCTTTCCAAGAGTTTTGGAAAGGATGAAGGTTTTACAGCAGGACTGGTGTTCCTGAGTTTTATTTTCTTCCCTATCCTGGGTTTTGGCAGTGCCAGGTACCTGGGACCTTACGGAGATCCCCAGAGGTTTGCCGAAATGCAGAATCAGAATAATTTCGATTTTGAACACAGCCCAAAGCAATTCCAGTAACATTCCTGATCCCGCTCCCGAGCGGGATTTTTTTTAGATCATTCCCATGGGCATGGAATTTTCAATCTTCCTTTCAAAAACTATGGATAAGTCATTCAACACGGAACGCAACGAAGCAGCAGATAAGGGGAAAAATAATGACCCTGCATTGAGAGATGATTCTGCCATCCAGCCTGGTGTACAAACCATAAGCGGCGGAGAGCGGGGAGATGCGCAGCTAACCCGCACCAATTCAGAAATAAAGGATGGAGACAAAAATGCGGATCCACGTTTTGATGAAGTGGATCAGGATTAGTGAAAAACAGTAAGCGAAATAAAATACGCCTGGACCATTGACCCAGGCGTATTTTTTTAAAGATTATTCACTTGCAGAATCCAGGTTCTGCTGGTTGTTGTTCCTGCTTCTTCTGCCACCGGAGCTCTGACCCCCTCTTCTGCCGATCTCACTCATATGCTCGCGGTTGCGGCTTACGATTTCTCCGCCTTTCCTTCCGGCTTTACGGGCTTCATCACTATTCCATTCATGGGCTACTCCCTGGCGGTGTGCAGCACGTCCGCCTTCACTGGCGATCTGCCTTTGTCTTTCTGGACTCATGGCTGCAAATCCACGGTTAGACCTGCCGCTGCTACGGCCATTTTCATTGGCTCCTGAAACCTGGTCACGCTCCACCTGATTTTCCCTGCTGTCCATATTCTGGTTTTCAGATAATCCTCTTTGCTCTGACATAACTCTGTACATTTAAAAGGTTAACGAATGAGTTGGTTTTAGGGTTTTACAACAAAATGATGCCGAACTCATTTAAGGGGGAATGGATGAGGCAGTGGGTAAAATCTGGTATAGAAATCAACAATTTGCGTAATACTGTGCATTAGCAGCCCCGGCTACCCTTTTTAATGGCGTAAAATGCTGAAAGTTTCGAAATAAGCTTCCTCCACACCCGTGTGTTCAATGCCGGAAACCCGGGCTCCGGGTGGGCCTTTTTTACACCAGCCGATAAAGACCTCAAGCTGGGAACTATTGCCCGAGGCAATCATTTCCACATGACCTTCCGGAGTATTCTTTACCCAGCCCGTAATACCGAGGGCATTGGCCTTTTCCCTTGCGGAAGCCCTGTAATAGACACCCTGCACTTTTCCTTTTATAACAAGATGAACCGTTGGCATAAGATTTTCGAAAATAATCAAAACAACTAATGGATAAACAAGGAGATAGGAAACCGCAACATGAAACCTCACCGGTTGAAGAAGCACCGGTTAAAAATGAAGGCCTGGCTAAGAATCCAAATCCAAGGGCCAATGAGAATATAGATACTTCAGACAGGGAAGCTGAAAGAACCACGGGAGCAGGAACAGAGATTACTGATGGTGAAGCAGGATAATTTCGGATGATTAATGGATCCTTTGCTTCTGCATGGAACGGATCATAGTGCCATAATCCCACTGGTAAACCATGGCATTTACTGTTGCGGCAATACGTTTTGCCCTTGTAGGATCGGTCTTCGCGCTATCGATCCACTTGGTAAAATAATTCCGGTGACCCTGGGGCAGGCTATTGTAAAAAGCCAGTGCTTCCGGCTCATCCTGCAGGCATTCCATTAATTCAGGAGGTGGCTGGATCTCGTTATGATCTACTTCCATCTCAACTTTTACCGTATCCCCTTTTTGTTTTTTGATATGCTTTCTTGTTTCAGCATTCAGCGTAAGAATAAAATCTCCATTGCCCATAGGTATTAATGCCAGCAGTTCATACTGGTAATGATCCAGTCTCCCTTTCACCCTGAAACCTTTCCTGTTACCGGGCATTAATTTCTCAGCAGTTGATGCCGGAACATCAATATAGGTCCAGCCGGTTTTTTCACCCTGCTTTGCAAACCTTTTGATGGTGGCTGTCCACTTGATCATTAATACACTGTTTTATTTTCCATGTTTTTCCAGTCTTCAAATACCTTTTTCGCTGAAGGGGTGGGCATATGAATAAAAGGAATATTTCTTTCGGAGGTTTCTTTTTCTATTTCCTGGTAGATGAACTGGTCGTCAAATAAAATTGCTGCAGCTTCGTTTTTAGTATTGGCAAAAAATACCCGTGCAGGACGTGCCCAATAGATAGCACCAAGGCACATGGGACATGGCTCGCAGCTTGCATAGATATCACAACCGGTAAGCTGGAATGTATCAAGCTCCCTGCAGGCCTTCCTGATGGCTACTACTTCCGCATGCGCGGTTGGATCATTGGAAGTCGTCACTTCATTGGATCCTTCACCAATGATCTTTCCATCCTTTACGATCACACAGCCAAAGGGTCCACCTTTTTTTGATTGCATACCCTGCCTGGAAAGTTCAATAGCCCGGTCCATGAATGTTTGTTCGCCTTGGGTCATAGTGCAAAATAATGAAAAAGGGTATTGGCTATTGGCCATCGGCTTCTATCGCTTCAAAAACCTTCCCTTCAACAGTTTCTCCATCACTTCGTCACGGCTGGTCCGGCTGACCGGGATTTTATTTCCCGATACCGTGATTTCATTGCCTTCAATGCTCTCAATTTTTGAAGCAGCAATGATGAAGGATTTATGGGTTTTGATAAACTGGTCTGAAGGAAGATATTCCTCGATTGATTTGAATGTGAGGTAGGTAATATATTTTTTGGTCAAAGTGTGAACCGCCACATAGTTCTGCAAAGCTTCTACATAAAGGATCTCGTCAAAACGGAGTTTCACCAGCTTATTATCTGCTTTGATAAAAAAGAAATCACCACCAGCATGCTGACTGCTGTTCTCCTGCCTCAATTCATAATATTCCCTGGCTCTTAACGCAGCCTTAAAAAACCTTTCAAATGAAATAGGTTTTACCAGGTAATCCAGCGCATTGAGTTCAAAACCTTCAAGGGCATACTGGGGATAGGCAGTTGTAAAAATTACAGGTGGTGCATTTTTAAGACTTCTGAAAAATTCGACTCCCGTGATCTTAGGCATCTGTATGTCCAGGAAGATCAATTGCACCATTCCGGATTCCAGTTCAGGCATGGCCTTCACCGGGTCCTCAAAAGCGGCCCGGAATTCAAGGAAATCCACATCACGGATATATTCAGCTATACCTTTCCTTGCAAGGGGTTCATCATCAATTACAATACAGGAGATCTTTTGCATCAGTTTCCAGGTTTTATTTCCAGTTGCACATCAAACCATCCATTCTTTTCACCAATCTGCAATTGATGTTTACCAGGGTACAGTAATTCCAGCCTTCTTTTTACATTGTTCAAACCAATTCCTCCTGAACCAGGGACTGCAGGTTTTGTTCTACCATCCGTGGTATTGCGCACCCTGAACTGCATCAGCCCATGCTTCATACTCAGGCCAACATGTATTTCATTCTGCCGGCTTCGGTTTGATAAATGTTTAAAAGCATTTTCAACAAATGGTATCAAAAGCAGGGGCTCAATGGAAAAACCGGGCAGGCCTTCTTCAATATCAAGACTGATGCTGGATGTTTCATCTTTTCTCAGGCGTTGCAGTTCTATATAATCACGCAGGTAACTGATCTCTTTTTCTATCGGGATCTTTTCTCCCTTTACTTCATACAACTGGTAACGCAGCATTTCTGAAAAAGTGTGAAGCGCCTTCCTGGCTTCTGTATTTTTTTTATCGATCAGGAAGTAAACTGAATTCAGGGAGTTGAACAAAAAATGAGGATTGATCTGGGATTTCAGGAAATTCAGTTCTGATTCTGCTTTCTCTTTGGCTACTTCCACGAGCCTTTTCTGAATACCGATATAATCAATAATCAGCTTGATGGCCACACCGGCTGTTACCAGGAAAAAATGAGGGATCACATTATTATAAACCCGCTCTTTCAGATTGATCCCGGGATTCCCTTCCGCTATTGAGCCGGTAATATACATTTTGATAATACTGCTTACCAGGATCAATGCGAGGTAAGTGAAAACAAAACTTATAAATTTTTTACGGTAAAGCAGCCTTGGTATCAGCACCAGGTTAGCCACATAAACAAGAATGGCCAGG
>CBDUBK010000034.1:0-9925 GCA_965365375.1 uncultured bacterium
GGAATACAGTCTGGCAGGCAGTATACGTGATCCTCCTGTTTTTTCTTTCCTTCATTCCACTGTTCGGATGGATCACTCCCTTGATCGCGCTGTTCATTGAATGTTATTATTATGGATTCTCGATGATGGATTACAGTTGCGAACGCAATAAAATGTCACCAGGGGCGAGCATCCAGTTCATCAGCCGCCATAAAGGGCTTGCCATCGGGAATGGACTCATCTTTTACCTCATGCACGGACTCATTTTTGTAGGATGGATCCTGGCGCCTGCTTATGCCGTGGTTGCGGCCACGTTAAGCCTGCACCGAATAAAAAACAATTAATGCCCACAACCGTTTATCTGATCCCGACTGTTTTATCCGAAGGAGAAACCAACGTGCTGCCGGCATATTTGCTTGGTGCGGTAAAACAATGCCCTGTATTTTTTGTAGAGAATGAAAGAACCGCCCGCAGGTTCCTGAAACTTTTATGGAAAGAAATGGTGATCGATGACCAGGAATGGTACAGCATGAAAACTGTTGACAATACCATCATTCAGGCCTTCCGGCAAAAAATAAAAGAAGGTAAGAACATTGGCATTATCAGCGAAGCCGGATGCCCTGGTGTGGCGGATCCCGGCCAGCAACTGGTTGCAACTGCCCAGGAAATGAATGTTCCTGTGAGGCCGCTGGTGGGACCAAGTTCCATCCTGCTCGCCCTGATGGCCAGTGGCATGAACGGCCAGCAATTCCAGTTCAATGGTTACCTGCCCATTGAAGCGGGTGAAAGAGTTAAAACCATCCGTCACCTGGAATCAGAATCAAGGCAAAAAAACTGCACACAGATCTTTATTGAAACACCTTACCGGAACAACCAGCTGTTTGAGACCTTAACCAAGTCACTCCTGCCCCAAACGCGGTTATGCATTGCCGTTGACCTCACTGCTCCCGGCGAATCAGTAAAAACAAAAACCATCCAGGAATGGAAGAGGGAAAAGACCGATCTGCATAAAAGGCCAGCCATCTTCCTGTTGAGCGGATCGTCCTAGTAGCTCCCAGCCAATGGCCATTGGCTATTGGCTATTGGCCATTGGCTTATAGCCCATACTTATCCACCAGGTAAATCAACGCCGCCATATTCAGTGCTCCCAGATCGAGTTCTCTTTTATTGACTGCCTCAAACACATCGTTGCGGGCATGGTGTACATCAAAATAACGTTGGGAATCGGGACTAAGTCCGGCAAGCGGTGTTTTCTGGGAACGGTTCAGGGGGCCAATATCGGCACCACCGCCGCCCCTGGTTAATTCTGATGCACCCAATGGAGCCAGTAATTTTTGCCAGGATGAAATTTTTTGAAACTGTTCGTCTGATACCGTAAATCCAAAACCTCTTGGCGTGAAACCACCTGCATCACTCTCGAGCGCAAAAATGTGTTTCTCTCCTTTGGCCTTTGCTTCATCCGCATATTTATTTCCACCTCTCAGGCCATTTTCTTCATTGGCAAATAAAACAAAACGGATGGTTCTTTTGGGCCGGTAACCGAGCGCTTTGAATGCCCTCAGGATCTCGATGGTCTGAACACAACCTGCCCCGTCATCATGCGCACCCTCGCAATTATCCCAGCTGTCGAGATGCCCGCCAATCGTTATGTATTCATCCGGAAATTCAGAACCTTTCAATTCACCGATTACATTATGACCAACCGTATCCGGTTTGAAATAACCATTTGTTTTTAGTGTGACCCTGACCGGCTGCTGCTGCAGGGCATTGCTCAGCCAATCTGCATCTCTTAAACCAATAGCTACCGCAGGGATCAATGCATAATTACTGTCGTAGCGGGTACTGCCGGTATGAGGATGATTATCGGTGCTATGGCTCATGCTGCGCACGATCACCGCGGTGGCTCCATATTTCGCAGCCCTGCTTGGACCCGCACCACGGTAACCTACGGCATCCCTGTAGGATTCAAAAGTTTTGACATAGGCCTGGTTGAATTTTACATTGTAAAAAACGATCTTTCCTTTTATCTCGTCTTTCCTGCTTTCCAGTTCGTCAAAGTTTTTCACTTCAATGATACCAGCTGTCACACCTTTGGGACCGCTGCCTTTTGAATTACCAAGGGCTACGATGTCCAGTGGTTTCACCAGGTTTTTCTGGTTTTGTTTGTATTGAGCAGAGGCCTGGTCTTTACCTCCGCGGACCCAATAAGGAACCATGCACTCCTGCAACCAGGCATTCTGGGCACCGGCATCCTGCATGGCTTTCAATCCCCATTTTTCCGCCTTAACCATTTGCGGAGAACCGGCGAGCCTGCCGCCGATCTGCTTGGTGAGCACCCTTAAATTTTCATAAGCCTTGCTGTTCACGAGGATCTCCTCAGTAAGGCGCCTGATAAAAATGGAATCTTCCTGTTGTGCTTTTACATCCGTAAATAATATACAAAACAGGATGACCGGTAATATATGCTTCATGCTTTAAAATTAATTTGAAACCACATTGCAAACACAACTATTTAACGAGTGCCGCCCGATGGCATCGGTTTTTTGTATTTACCTTAGACAACTGAATTGTTGATTATGAAGATCGGAATTGTTTGCTACCCAACCTTTGGAGGTAGCGGTGTACTGGCAACTGAACTGGGAAAAGCGCTGGCCCAGAACGGGCATCATATCCATTTTATTACTTACCAGCAACCGGTGAGGCTGAACGGGTTTATTCCCAATATCTATTACCACGAGGTGCAGGTTCCTACCTATCCTCTTTTTGACTACCCGCCTTATGAAACGGCACTGGCGAGTACACTGGTGGATGTGATCAAGAATAACCAGCTGCAACTGCTTCATGTGCATTATGCCATTCCTCATGCTTCGGCTGCCTACATGGCCAAAAAGATCCTGGAGCAGGAAGGCATTTATATTCCCATCATCACCACGCTTCATGGTACGGATATCACTCTTGTGGGCCGTGATAAAACCTATGCGCCGGTGGTAGCCTTTTCCATCAACCAGAGTGATGCGATTACAGCCGTATCACAAAACCTGCGTGATGAAACTTTCAAGACCTTCCGCATCGAAAAAAATATCGAAGTGATCCACAATTTCGTGGATGTACAACGCTTCGCACGCAAACCCATTGATGCCTTCAAAAAAGTGATCGCGCCTAATGGCGAAAAGATCCTGATGCATGCTTCCAATTTCAGGAAGATCAAAAGAGTGGAAGATGTGGTGAAGATCTTTTATGAAGTGAACAAACAGATCCCTTCCAAATTATTGTTCGTGGGTGACGGACCTGAAAGGATGCCGGCTGAACAACTGTGCAGGCAGCTGGGTGTTTGTGATGATGTAAGATTTGTGGGCAAGCAGGAACAGATGGAAGAGATCCTTGCAATTGCTGACCTTTTCCTGCTGACTTCAGAATATGAAAGTTTTGGATTGGCTGCTCTTGAAGCGATGGCTGCCGGTGTTCCGGTGATTTCTACCAATGCGGGCGGGTTACCTGAGATCATGATACCGGGGGTAACGGGTTATATGGGTGATGTGGGTGATATTGATACGATGAGTGAGCAGGCGATGAGTATTCTTTCCAATGAAGAAAGGCTGAATGAATTCAAGCAGGCGGCTTTCCGGCATGCGAAGTCGTTTGATATTATCAATATTGTTCCGCTGTATGAGAAGTTGTATGAGGAGGTGGTGGCGGGTGAAAGGGTGATGGCGTGAATGGTGAATAGTCAATGGTCAATGGAAGCTGTTCTAAAGGATGGATAGGTTTTTCTTAGTTATAAAAAAATACATAGCCGGGAAGGCCAGCCTTCGCTAAAGCTTGCGCCTCCGCTAAAGCTTTAGCGCACGCGGACGGCTGACGCAGCGGGAAGGACGGTAAGTAGCTTACTAAACTCTTAATCTCAATTGCTATTCCTGGCGCCCTTCTTTCCTGGCGGTAAAAAAATCTCACGATTCACGCATCTACTATCTCCTCAACCACGGTGTTGGATTCACATTCCTGTTCTCAATCATGAGGATGAGATCCAGTTGTCCGCCGCTGCCATCATCAGCACCGGCAGTGCGGCCGATCACCTGGCCCGTCGTAACATTATCACCTTTCTTCACACTCGCAGATGAGAGATTACTGTACACGGTAAAGTATTTACCATGACGGATCATCACCATCATACCATCACCAAGGTTGGACACGGCACTCACCTCACCATTGAATATGGATTTAACAGCGCCACCAGCCGCAGGGGTTGAAATGGTGATGCCCGGATTATCAAATGAAAGTCCGCCTACCTTGCTGGTACCAAATGGAATGGTGACCACACCATTATCAACCGGCCAGGGAAGTGAGGCTTTATTCTTTTCAAAGCTCGCGTTGAGTTTTACATCACTTGCATTGAGATCAAGATAACTTTTAGGTTTTGTTTCAGTTTTTTTAGGTTCCGCCGGCGTATTCGGATTTGCTGCTGCATTTGCCTTTCTTTCTGCCTCCGCCCTGGCAGCCGCTTCTTTCTTGGCTGCTTCGATCTCACGGCGAACAATAGCCGCGATCTGGTTCTTCAGCTGGTTATCCCTTTTCCTTTTAGCCGCTATTTCTTTGGAAAGTGATTTTTCCTGGGACTTCAGTTTCTGTACTACAGCGTCTTTTTCCTTCTTCTGTTCGGAAAGGGCAGACATCTGCTGCTGCTGGTTTTGAAGAGCTGATTTTTTCTGAACCTGTTTACCCTGCAATTCCAGCTTCCTTTGTTCGATCAGTTTTTTCTTTTCAAGGATATTGGCTACCTGCTGCTGCCGGTAACTGCGGTAAGATTTGAGGTAAGAAGCTCTTTTGATACCATCATTAAAATCATTGGCGGAAAAAATAAAGTTCAGGTAGCTGTAACTGCTTTTGTTTTTATAGGCATACACCACGCTGCGCATATACTGGGCCTTGAGTGTATCCAGTTCTCCCTGGAGCTTGCGGATCTCAAGCGCGTTAAGATAGATCTCGTCGCTGAGACCGCGGATCTCCCTGTTGATATTGCCGATGTACTTGTTCTGCAGGTCCATTTTCTTTTGAACCATGGCAAGTTGTCCAAGGCTTACCTTGGTCTTTCCTTTCAGGCGGTTATATTCTGACTGAATTTCCTTCAGTTCCTTCTGCAATTGCTGGCGTTCTCTTTCCAGTTTGTCCTTGTCCTGGGCAAATAATGCGGTTGCAGTGATGAAACAAAAGAAGAAAATCAGTAGTTTTTTCATGCCTGAATAGTTTAGATGCGTGGTCTTTAACGTGTTTATCCCGGATAAATTTTAAAGATGGTCATAATTTTTGGGTACTGAAAAAGGGAAGCTGACCTCACCGTTAAAATCATACTGCTTATAATCCAGTTTGATCTCCAGTTTTTTCTTTTCTGCCACCGTGATCTTTCTTTTGGTAGCGAAAGGAAAGCCCTTTTTATTTTCATACTCCTCGTACAGCAGTTCAGCTGTGCGGTTGCGGGTGATGTCCGCATCATCCAGCTTACTATGGAGCACGAGGTTCTCAGGAGCTTTCAGCGTGAGCAGGTTCTTAAAATATTTACCAAGGCTCAATAAGGTCACACGGTCATTGCGCAGGGAATAAGAAACAATATTGGAATCAATATACAGCGCGTTGCCCAGCAGGAGGTCCTGCACCGTGCGGAGGTCTAGTGGCAATGCGGTTACTTCCTGCAGGTAATCAACGCTCCTGGCCGTATAGGTTTTATTCAGCTTATCCATCAGTTTTACTGAATCTTTCGTGATCATTACCCGCATCACATCAATCCCCAGCACGGCGTTGATGTTGATCCAGATAATGGAATCCCTGTACATGCGCACATTCGCATTCACATCATTGCTTTTACCATCACCTCCTGTATAGTCGACTTTTACTTTGGCAGAAAAAGTGGTAAAGTTGATCCGGTTGGAATCCAGCCTGGCCAGGGTGGTCCTGATCATCTCCAGCGTATCATTTTTTTTGGATACATCAGCAGGCACCGTAACAACCGTATCCCTTTTATTAATGGCTGTCTGGATCTTTCGTGTTGACCGGCAGGAAGCCAGCAAAACCATTGCGGAAAATATTATGATCAGTCTAGTCATGTATTTAATTTTTACCCGTTGACCCGAAACCGCCATCACTGCGGACAGTTTCATTCAAAACGGTTACTTCTTTCCATTCAACCAGTTCCACTTTTTGTATCACCAGCTGTGCGATGCGGTCACCCGGATGAATGACCTGTTCCTCACCGGAAAGGTTTACCAAAGCAATCTTAATTTCTCCACGGTAGTCACTATCAATAGTTCCCGGTGCATTCAGGATGGTGATACCCTGTTTGACGGCCAGCCCGCTGCGGGGACGCACCTGGGCTTCAAAACCAAAAGGCAGTTCCATGAACAATCCTGTTGGAATTAATTTTCTTTCAAGTGATTTCATGTTCACCGGGCCCGCAATTGCTGCCCTGATATCCATACCAGATGCCCCTTCCGTTGCATATGCAGGCAGGGGATTGGAAGATGTATTCAGAATTTTTACCTCGATAGCCATCATTTCAAAGATAAGTTCCAGTGATTCCACTGCTGTTAAATTGTTTGCAATAAAACGGTGGCGTGTGCAACCATGCCTTCCTTCCTTCCAACAAAACCCATTTGCTCGGTAGTGGTGGCCTTGATGGAAATATCCCTTTCGCCTATCTCCAAAATAGCTGCCATGGTTTGCTGCATTTGCTTTACATGTGGTTTGATCTTGGGTTCCTCGAGACAAAGCGTACTGTCAATATTCACAATAGCATATCCTTCTTCCTTCACCAGTCTCAGGCTTTCTTTCAACAGGATCTTGCTGTCAATGTCCTTGTACTTCTGGTCTGTATCCGGGAAATGAACCCCGATATCACCAAGGCAGAGGGCGCCAAGCATGGCATCACAGATGGCATGGATCAGCACATCCGCATCACTATGCCCCTTGCCTCCCTTGTGGTAAGGAATATGAACACCACCGATCATTAATTGCCTGCCTGCTTCCAATTGGTGGAAATCCACACCAAGACCTATTCTGAATGCCATAAAAAAATTTGTGCAAATATCTTAAAACAAAAACGATCCGCACACCGGCGGATCGTTCAACTCTTTTATCATGATCTTACAGTTCCTCGCTGTCGAAATCAAACACCAGCGAAAAACGCAGGGTATTTGAAAGAGGGTTCTGGGTATTGCCCGAACCGGAAGGAATGAGGTAAGAAAAATTCAAACCGAAAATATTGTACTTGATACCAACACCCGTTGTGAAGTAACGGCGGTTGCCCTTTGTTTTATCCTCATAAAAATAACCGGCGCGCAGTGCGAACTGGTTGTTGTACCAGTATTCAGCACCAACAGAAAACTGGAATTCACGCAGCTCTTCTTTGAAACCACCAGGTGCATCACCAAAAGAACCAAACCAGCTGCCGATCACACTCTGGCCCCTGTACTTCGCCAGTTCAATGGAATCCTGTGAAGCATTGCCAGTTGACATGGGAGGAGTTGGAACAAGCAGTTTATTGATATCAAGACCAAACATGATCTTGTTGCTTTCGTCCATTACCGCTGTATAGGTTGTTCCCAGTCCGAAGTTAGCCGGGATATAATCTTTTTGTGAAGCATTATCAGTATAGGCAATACGTGATCCGAGGTTGGTGAGGGCAAGACCGAAAGCCCATCCCTGGCCATTTTCATCATGACCGTTATGATATAACCCGATATCACCTGCCACAGCAGTTCCTGGTTTATAAGTATTGCCATTGCTGGAATATCCGCCTGCAAGGTTACTGTGCACATATTTCAAACCCACACCTAATCCAAGACGGTCGGAAAGTCTGCGGGAATATCCAATGTCCACACCAAACTCGCGCGGGTTGGCGGTATTCAGATTGTTACCAAAATTATCCGTGAACTGGATGCTGCCCAGGCTGAAATAGCGCAGGGAAGCAGATAAGGCAGATACTTCATCGAATTTATAATAGCCTGAAAGGGAAGCCAGGTACACATCGTTTACCAGTTTTTTCAGCCAGGGCGTATAAGTCAGGTTCACACCAGCCCTTGATATATTGAAAGGAACTTTTCCCAGATTATAATAAGAACTGCTGGCATCAGGAGTGGTTGCCAGGGCCAGGTCACCCATGCCGCCGGCGCGGGCATCAGGAGAAATTCTCAGGAAAGGAACCGCGGTGGTAACAACATTGATCGGTTGGGCGGTCTGGGCGAAAACGGATGAAACGGACAAGGTAGTCAATAGGATAACGGAAGCAGTCAGCCGTATAACAGTTGATCTCATAGTTCTTTATTAAAAAGTGTGTGAAATTAGAGCGTTTTGGTTATAAAAACTATAAAGCATTGATTTTTTGTAATTTACAGAATCACGAGGCGTTCCCATTTTTCTGCGGTCTTGCCGTTTGGACCTTTTACCCGCAACCGGTACACGTAAACGCCACGACCTATCTTCTGGCCATAGTCGTCACGGCCATCCCATTCGACTTCACTGGAACGGTTACCGGGGGTATTTATTGTTTGGGTAAGGCTTTTTATTAGTTTGCCCCCAATTGTAAAAATCTCCACTTTTACCCCGAGATCTGCCCCTGGCTGGTTGTGTTCAAACCAGAACCGGGTGCGGGTGGTAAAGGGATTCGGGTAGTTCAAAACGCGGTCTATTTTAAGCTGGTCGCTGTTGATCACCGTAAAATCCAGGATGTATTCACTGGAATTATTCATCACATCCCAGGCCTTGATCTTTAATGAATGATGGCCCGGGCTCATTTCAGGAAGCTGGAAACGCACTATGCCTTTTTGATAATCATCCACCTCGGATTCGTAAAATGAATTGAGGATGAAGTACTGGTTCTGGTCATTGTCGAGGGTGGCCACGATATCATGATCCACTCCTGAACCACCTGTATTGATACCCGATGAATCAGAAAGCTTGAGGATCAATATGGGATTGGCATTGGAAATGGAGCCATTCACGAACATTTCATCATTCAGGAAGGCTTTGATCTCCGGGCCCACCACATCCGGGGTGGCATTGGCAGCAATACCACCTATTACAACATTGCTGGAATACCCGTTTCCATCGCTGGTGCCGTCCTGCGCATAAAGACTCAGTTTGCCGTTGCCATACTGGTAATTGATATCACGGGGTACTTTGAAATTGAACCTGAATTTTCCACCCTGGATAGATGCCTTTCCTTTAAAAAGGCTGTTTTCCCTGGCCTGGAAACCAACAGGCTGGCTGCCCGCATCATTACCGAGCGTGGTGATGGTTTGAACTTTATCAAATACCGTGAGGTAAGCTGTACCATTATACTGGCCAAGCAGGTTATTGTTGAGATCCCGCACCTCCCCTTCCATCAGTACCAGTTCAGCTGCACTGAGGGTATCAGCATTTACGGAAATATCATTGCCATTTACATGCGTGATCACGGCATTGAGTACAGGGAAACCAAGGGTCATGGCAGGGTCTCCAAGCAGGGTGAACTTCCTGTTATTGGTGAGGTCACCGGAAGTCTGGTAGGTAAAATTCTTGGCAACCATCATGGCCTCACCCAGGGTTTTGTAACGGCCACCGGCATCCGGTTCCAGGGCAAAACGCAGGTAATTATTATTAAGGATGCGGTTGGAAAAAGCGAATACCACGCGGGTGGTCGTCATCAGCGCGATGGCACCGGTACGGGGACGAACGAGCAGGTTCTCCCCGAGTGAATTGATGAAGGGGTTATCGTAAGGCGCGAAATCACAGGTAGCCGTAAGGAACAAAGGAAGTTTATACCGGTTGTTCCAGTTGTTGACGATCTGCTGGTCAATCACCACTTCTTCCGCCAGTCTTTGCGGACCACCATGACCACTATAGTTCCAGAAAAGGGTGCCATTAAAAATATTATTGTTGATCATGGCATTGGCCTGGGGATAGAGGCCGCCGGCTGAAC